>NZ_JBHWIV010000048.1:0-66499 GCF_042731675.1 Kitasatospora sp. NPDC059827
TGCCCGTAGCGAGTACGGGCACGCGGGCGGCGGCACCGGGACCAGACCGTGGGCCGGCTTCCGGGCGCCGGGGGCCTGGCCGCGGGGCGCCGCTCACCGGACGTCCCGCCTTCCCCACCCCCATAGAGTCCACCGGCACCCGAAAACGATTACCGCCCTCCTCTAATGTGACGGTACGCACACCGACCACCGTCCCTGGGACGTCCTGCTGATCGGCGGCGCCTCCGGCCTCGGCAAGAGTCGCGCCGCCGAGCGCCTGGCCGCCGAGCACGGCGCGTTCACGGTCGAGTTCGACGACGTCGTCGCCGCCCTGCAGGCCGCCACCACCCCCGCCACCCACCCCGCCCTGCACCACTTCGCCCCCTACCGCGACCCGGAGCGGGAACTGGGCGCCGACCGCGTCCTGGAACTGCAGATCGCCACCGCCCACGCCCTGGACGAGGCCCTGCTCGGCGTCGTGCGCAACCGCCTGAGCGTGGACGTGCCGGCCGTCGTCGAGGGCGACTACCTCACCCCCGCGGCCGCCGTACGGGCTGCCGCCGAGGCCGCCGCCCTCGGCCGGCGCCTGCGCGCCGTCTTCCTCCACGAGGGCGACCCGCGGCGCATCACCGCCAACTACGCCCACCGCGAACCCGACGCCGGGCCCCAGGACGCCCGCGCCGACGTCAGCGCCCGCTACTCCCACTGGCTCGCCGAACGGGCCCGCGCCGCCGGGCTGCCGGTGGTCGAGTGCCGCCCCTACGACACCCTGCCCGCGCGACTGGCCGCCGCCTTGGCCTGAACCCGCGGCAGCCTCCCCTTACTACCCTCCGGCGGGGGCGTCCTCGATGTCCGAGATCAGCTTGGTGCTCAGGTCGCTCTGCACCGCCAGCCGGGTGTGCCCGGCGTCGGGGCCGGTGCCCCAGGTGAGCGTGACCGTGGTGAACAGGTGCCCGGCACCCGAGTCGTGGTAGCGCACCTCCCAGGCCGTGGGCACGTCCTGGGCGCGCAGCACGCCGTCGGCGTGGTTGGCCTCCTCCCACGCCGCCAGGCGCTGGCGGAAGTCCTCGGTGAGGTAGTGGGCGCGCAGCCCGTCCGACAGGTCGTCGGTGCCGTCGGAGACGGCGTCGATGTAGGCGCCGTAGAAGTCGGCCACCCGGTCGACCGCCGAGTCCGGGCTGCCGCCGCGCACCGCGTCCCCTGGCTGGGTCATGATGGTCCCCTCCGTTTCGTACAGGCCCGCGCGCCGTCGAGACGCCGCCCGGGCCGGTCGGTCCGTCCACCGGTCCCAACGACCGCCGGGCGCCGGAGGTTTCGGGTACGAAGTCCCAACGGGCTTGACGGGCGCACGGGTTGGACGGGAGGCAGGCGTTGCTGATCGTGGTGGGCGGCGGGCCGGGCAGCGGCAAGACGACGCTGGCACACGCCCTGGCCCGGGCCGTCGGCTGCCCGGCGGTCGTCCGCGACGAACTCAAGGAGGGCCTGCTGCACGCGGGCACCCGTACGCCCGAACCCGACCTGGCGGTGCGCGACGCGTTCTTCGACGTACTGGGCGTGCTGGTGGACGCCGGCATCAGCGTGGTCGCCGAGGCCGCCTACCAGGACCGCCTCTGGCGTACCGGCCTGGCCCCGCTCGCCACCCGCACCGACCTGCGCATCGTGCACTGCCGGGTCGCCCCCGCCCTGGCCCGCCGCCGCATCGCCGAACGCCTGGCCACCGGCGGCCACCGCGCCGCCCACGCCGACCACGCCCTGCTCGCCGCCCCGGCCGGCCCGGGCAACCTGATCGACGACTTCACCCCACTGTCCCTGCCCGTACCCCACCTGCACGTGGACACCACCCACGGCTACCACCCACCACTCCCGGACATCACCGCCTTCGCCCGCCCCTGAACCCCAGCGCCTGAGCGCCAGGCGGCGGGTGGGAGCGTCCACGGGGTGTGCTCGGAGGCCGCGCTGCGGCCGACGGCCAGGTGGGCGGCACCGGTGGGGCCCGGTCGAAGCGCACGCCGTGGCCGGCCCGGGGGAGGCGGTCGCGCATGGCGGGCGATCCTGCTACGGACAAACCGTCCTAACGATCAGTCAGTTACGGCGCCAGGGCATGGTGAGCGCGGCGGTACGGTCGCTCCACCGCTCGGCCGTCCAGCCCTCGACGCCGTAGCGCGCGCCCCAGTTCGTGCCGTCCCAGTCGTGCCCGGGCGTCCACGGCGGGCGTGGTGGCTGCCATCCCCCGGGGGTGGGGGTGACCAGCAGTTCGTCCTGGTGGGCGTAGCCGCCGGTGTGGACGGTGGTGACGAACTGGGCGAAGCCGCCTTCGTGGACGTCCAGTGCGCCGTCGAGGCCGCCGCAGTCGAAGACCGCCACCGGCCACCGGTCCGGGTCGGGGCCGGTGGTCAGCCAGCAGCAGTGGGCGTGGTTGCTGTTGACGGCCCAGGAGAGCAGGCCGCCCGGGTCAGGGAAGACCGGGGTGTGGTCCTGGTCCCAGAACTCGTCCTCGCCGTGGACGAGTTCGCGCAGCTCCCCGTCGCTCCGGGTGCGCCAGTCGGCGAAGCCGTCGGGTGCGCCGTCGGGGCGGGTGCGGACCGGGGTGGTGAGGCCCCACTCGCCGTTGAGGTTCACCGCCCCGTAGAGATCGATGAACGCCCGCTAGTCGGAGGGCAGTTGGACGCCGAGTTCGGCGGGGGCGAGTTCCCAGGGGACCTGCGCGGGGGTGTAGGCGGGCTCGCCCATGATCGCCCGCAGCCGCTCGAACGCCGCTCCTGCCATGTGTCCCGCCCCGTCATCCCGCATCCGCTGCCCCGACTACCCGGCCTGCCCGGACGGCTCGTACTGTAGGCGAACCGTCCGACGGCCGGGCGAGCGGGGCGGGCGTCAGCGGGCTGTGGCGTCCTGGCGCAGGCGCTTCTTGTCGGGCTTGCCGACGGAGGTGAGCGGGATGGCGTCGACCAGGTGGAGGGCTTCGGGGGCGTAGAGGCGGCCCTTGTTGGCGGTGACGAAGGCGCGGATGTCGTCCAGATCGGGCTGTTGTCCGGGGGTGGGGACGACGGCAGCGTGGACGTGTTCGGCCTGCTGGTCGTCGCGGACGCCGTAGACGGCGCACTGGGCGATGGCCGGGTGGGTGAGGAGGAGTTCCTCGACCTCGGTGGGGTAGACGTGGCCGCCGACGACGATGATCAGGTCCTTGAGGCGGTCGGCGAGGTAGAGGTAGCCGTCGGCATCGAGGTAGCCGATGTCGCCGGTGTCCAGCCAACCCTCCCGCAGGACCTGGGCGGTGAGCTCGGGCCGTTTCCAGTAGCCGGCCATCAGGGTGGCGGATCGGACGTGGATCTCGCCCTGCTCGCCGGCGGGCAGCACGGTGCCGTCGGCGGCACGGATCTGCACCTGGACGCCCGGCAGGGGGCGGCCCACCGACAACTGGCCGCCGAGGCCGGTGCGGTCGTGCTCGTGCGGGCCCAGGACGGCGATGTTCTGCGCCTCGGACATGCCGTAGCCGCTGACCAGGACGGGCCCGAACGCCTTGAGGGCCTCGCGGACGCGGGCCGGGGAGGCCGCGCAGCCACCGTAGGAGAGGCGGCGCAGGCCGGACAGGTCGGTGCGGGCCAGGGCCGGGTGGTCGAGCAGCCGGTACAGCAGCGGGGGCAGGACGAACAGGTCGGTGATGCGTTCGCGCTCGATCGCGGCGAGGACCTCGCCGGGCTCGAAGCCGCGCTGCAGGACGACGGAGCCGCCGTGGTGCAGGGTCAGGTCGGCGAGGACGCCCGCGAGGTGGGCGAGGGGGGTGGCGGCGAGCAGCCGGGGCCTCTCGTCGGTGGGGCGGGCGTCGGAGAAGGCGGGGAAGTCGAAGGCACTGCGGTAGGGGCCGTGGAGGCTGAGGATGCCCTTGGGGATGCCGGTGGTGCCGCCGGTGTGGCGGATGCCGAGGTCGTCGCCGGGGCCGAGGGCCACGGCCGGGTCGGTGGCGGGGTGGACGGCGGAGGCGGCGATGGCGTCCTCCCCGATGCTCCCGGTGGTGTCGGGACCGGGGCCGAGGGTGAGGACCGTCGGGACGTCGATCAGCGGCAGCAACTCCGCAGCGCCCGCGTACCGTTCGGCGTCGACGAGGAGAACGGTCGTGTCCACGCTGGCCACGATCTCGGCCAGCACGGGGGCGCTCATCCCGTCGTACAGGTTGACCACCCGGGCCCCGGCCAGGCCGGCCGCGTAGCGGGCGGCGAGGGCCTCGGGGGTGTTGCCGGTGAGCAGGGTGACGGTGCTGCCGCGACCGGCACCGCGGGCGAGGAGCTCGTGGGCGAGGCGGTAGGCGGTGGCGGCGAAGTCGCCGGCGGTGATCGCGTCGCCGTCGGCGGAGGTGATGGCGAGCCGTTCGGGGTGCGAGGCGAGGGAGCGCAGGATCAGGGCGGGCGCGCTGACGAACTCCCGGGCGCTGTCAGCCGCTTGTGCTGCGGAAGGGGCAACCATGGTCCCCACCCTAGCCCCGGCACCGCCGTGCTCCGGCGCGGGCGCGAAAACCGGGGTGCGGGCGGCACTGGCCCCCGGCACACTGGGCCGATGATCACCGACCACTGGCCGTTGAAGGGCCTGCGCGTCACCACGCCGCGTCTGGAGCTGCGCCTTCCCGGCGAGGACGAGCTGTCCGAGGTCGCCGACCTCGCCGCGCGCGGGGTCCACGCGCCCGGCCAGCGCCCGTTCCTCACCCCGTGGGGCGAGCTGGCGCCCGCCGAACGGGCCCGGCACGTCCTGCAGATGCACTGGCGGCGGATGGGGCGCTGGACGGCGCAGCACTGGGCGCTGGACCTGGTGGCCTTCCACGAGGGGCGGCCGGTGGGCGTGCAGGACGTGCGGGCCCAGGAGTTCACGGTGCGGCGCGAGATCACCTCCGGTTCGTGGGTGGGCCTGGAGCACCAGGGCCGTGGACTGGGCACCGAGATGCGCGCGGCGATGCTCCACCTGGCGTTCGCCGAGCTGGGCGCCCGCTCGGCGACGTCGGTGTCCTTCACCGACAACCACTCCTCCCTCGCGGTCTCCCGCAAGCTCGGCTACCGCGACGACGGCATCACCCTCGACGTCCTCGACGGCCGGGTGGTGGAGTCCCAGCGCCTGCGCCTGTCCCGCGACCACTGGCAGGGCCCGCCCGTCCCCGTCACCGTCACCGGCCTCACCCCCACCTGCCGCACCCTCTTCGGCGCCGACACCCCGCCCTCCTGACCCCCTGCCCCATCCCCCGGGGCCGGAAAGCCCCGTGCACCAGAAGTCGGCCCGGCCGACTTCCCACGCGCTCCGGCCCCACGGGGAAACACCCGTCCCCGAGCCAGCCGACGACAACGGCAATCCCCCGCACAGGAAGTCGACGCCACCGACCTTGGCGCAGGGGCCACTGCCGAGAAGCCCCACAACGCGATGGGGCGCGGCCCTTGTCAACGCTCTCTGAACTTGATCCCCGGTGTGGATTGTCAGCGAGCGCCCTGGCTGTCGGCAGGGCTGCCAGCCGAGACACGTGCGTCGAAGCCACCAACCTTCCCTGCAAGGGCTACCGCCGAGGCCCCCTGCACGAGAAGTCGGCTCGGCCGACTTCCTGTGCGCAGGTGCGCAGGTGCGCAGGTGCGCAGGTGCGCCGGGTCGTGCGGGCCCGTGCGGGCTGAGGGGTGCCCGGGGTCAGGGGGTGGGGAGGGCGGTGAGGGCGGGGGCGAGGGGGTGGAGGGTGTGGAGCACGTGGATGCCTTCGGCGACCGGGGTGGTGGTGGCGGCGCGGTCGAGCCAGAAGGCGTGGAGGCCGGCGGCGTGGGCACCTTCGGCGTCGACGGTGTAGTTGTCGCCGACGTAGGCGACTTCGTGCGGGGGTAGGCCCAGGGCGGTGCAGGCGGCGTGGAAGATGCTGGGGGCGGGTTTGGCCTCGCCGTGCTGGTCGGAGCAGACGATGACGTCGCCGACGTGCTCCAGCAGGCCGATGGCGCGCAGTTTGCGGCGCTGGTGGTCGGTGTCGGAGTTGGAGACGATGCCCAGGCGGTAGCGGGGGGCGAGGCGGCGCAGGGTGGGTTCGGCGTCGGGGAAGGCGCGCCAGGCGGCGTCGCGGTGGGCGGCGTAGCCGGCGAACCAGGCGGCGGCCTGGTCGTCGGTGAGGTGTTCGGCGCCGTCCTGGCCGAGGTGGGCGAGGAAGCGGCGGGTGCGTTCGCACTGCTGGCCGCGCAGGGTGAGTTCCCGGGCGAGGTAGCGGGCGTAGCTGTGCTCCATGACGGCGCGCCACAGGTCCAGGGCGGCCCGGGGGCTGGGGAACCGCTCCAGCAGGCCGACGTCGCGCAGGTGGGCGAGGATGCCCACCTCCTCCGAGTGGGTGTAGTCGAACAAGGTGTCGTCGATGTCGAAGAGCACGCCCCTGATCGGCATGGACCGTCCCCCTTTTCCGTGTGTCCGCGGTGCGTCCTGCACCCTACGCGGCTGGTGGGGGTGTTGAGGCGCCGAGGGTGCTGTCGGGCCGGTGCGGTGCGGGCGTGATCGGCTCCACTCCCGCGGGGCGGCTACGTCGCGGCGTCCGATCGCCGTCGTCACCACGGACGGGATTGGGGCCGGACCCTGGGCAGGCCCCAGGGTTGGATGGCTTCGCTGATCAGGTCTGCCAGGAACTGCACCAGCCCGCCGTTGTAGTGCCACCAGGCGCCGCTGCGCGAGGCGACCGTGACCGTCCACTCCTGCGGGCCCGCCGGGCTGGTGCTCCACAGGAACACGTCGCCCTGGTTCGAACCGCCCCACGGGAGGAAGCCGCCCGGGCTCGGGTACGGGCGCAGCGGGATGACGGGGTCGCTGTCCTCGCACCACTCCGCCGCGGTCTCCAGATCGTCCTGGAGCCACTGCGGCCACTCCCGCTCGCGGCCGGCCGTCGGGTGGTGGACGGAGAGGAATTCGCCGAGTACGAACGGGGGGTAGAGCTCGCAGAGGCGCTGGTAGTCGGCGGGTACCGGGGAGCCCAGCGCGGCCTCGAGGACCGGCCAGTCGAAGGTCGCGGGCACCGCGAGGCGCAGTGCGTCGAAGCCGGGTACCGCGCGTTCGAGTTCCGCGATCGCCTCGTCAGGGTCGAGCAGGCGACGGTGCGGTGTCTGGGTAGCGATGAGATCCTCCACCGGACCAGGCTGTCACGACGGCGGCGTCGGCCTGTTCCCGGCTGGCCCGGCGGCCGCGGGGACGGGGCGCCCCTCAGGCGCCGGCAGCCGCCACCGCCGCCGGCCGCGGGGCGGAGGCGAGGAGGGCGTCGAGCAGCCCGGGGAAGCGGGCGTCGAGGTCGGTGCGGCGCAGGCTGACGAAGCGGTTGCGGCCGGCGACGCGGGTGCTGGTGACGCCGGCTTCGCGCAGGACGCGCATGTGGTGGGAGACGGTCGACTTGTGGAGGTGGTCCAGGCCCAGGTCGCGGGGGCCGCAGGAGTGTTCGGCGCCGTCGGCGTAGCTGAGCAGCAGGCGCATGCGCACGGGGTCGCCGAGGGCGTGCAGGACCGTGACGAGGTCGATGTCGGCGGTGGGGGGCTGGGGCAGCCGCTCGTCGTCGGTCATGGATAGGGCTCCGGTCCTCGGGGTCCCGCGCGAGGCGCGGGCGACAGCAGGAATGGTTTGACAATTATCCACCAATCCCCGATTGTTTGGCGAGCGTCAAACCGTTGCATGTTCGTCCAACAATTGACCCGGGGGGCTCTCCGTGCCCGTACGCCTGCTCCTGCTCGCCCTCGGCACCTTCGCCATGGGCACCGACTCGATGGTGGTCGCCGGCATCCTCGGACCCATCGCCACCGACCTGCACGTGTCGGTGGGCGCCGCCGGCCAGCTCGTCACCGTCTTCGCACTCGGCTACGCCGTGCTGGCCCCGCCACTGGCCGCCGCCACCGCCCGCTGGCCGCGCCGGCGCCTGCTGCTGGCCGCGCTCGCCCTGTTCAGCGCCGCCAACGCCCTCAGCGCCCTCGCCCCCACCTACCCCCTGCTGCTGGCCACCCGGGTGCTCGCCGCCGCCGGCGCCGCCCTCTACACCCCCACCGCCAACGCCGTGGCCACCACCCTGGTCGCCCCCGAGCGGCGCGGCCGGGCCCTGGCCACCGTGCTGGGCGGCATGACGGTGGCCACCGCGCTGGGCGTGCCGCTGGGCACCTGGGTGGGACGCACCGACTGGCGCCTGACCATGTGGCTGGTCACCGCGCTCGGCCTGGCCGCACTCGCCGGACTCGCGCTGCTGCTGCGCGACCTGCCCGCGCCCACCGCCGCCCCCACCCTCACCGCCCGCCTGGCCCCCCTCGCCTCACGCCGCGTCCTCGGCGCCGCCGCCACCACCCTCACCTTCTTCCTCGCCTTCCAGAGCGTCTACATCTACCTCGCCACCGCCGTGCACGGCGCCACCGGCGGCGACGCCGACAAGCTCAGCCTCGTCCTGCTCACCGCCGGCGTGCTCTCGGTCGCCGGCAGCTGGCTGGGCGGACGCCTGGTCGACCGCGCCGGGGTGCGGGCCGTCCTGCTGACCGGCTCCGCCGTCGCCGCCTGCGCCTTCACCGCCCTGCCCTGGCTGGGGCGCAGCATGCCCGGAGCACTCGCCTACGCGGCCGTCGTCCCCCTGGCCGGATGGGCCGTCTCCGTCGCCCTGCCCCACCGGCTGGCCTCGATCGACCCCGCGAACGCGCCCCTGCTGATCTCCCTCAACAGCAGCGCCCTCTACCTCGGCACGGCCGCCGGAGGCCTCGCCGGATCGGCCGCCATCACGGTCCTGGGCACCCGCTGGTTCCCGCTGGCCGCGGCCGCACTCGCCCTCGTGGCCTGCGCCACCGCCGCGGCCACCACCCGCGACCAACGCTCCCCCGCCAAGGCCACCGCCACGGCACCCACCCCCGCCCGCAGCTGAACCACCGCACCGGCCCCCGAACCACTCGCGGGCCCGGACTGGCGGACGGCCGGGCGGGCGGGCGCCCGGGCGCGCCGTCAGGGAAGCAGGCGGGCGCGGACGGCGTCGTCGCAAAGCGCGCCGGCCAGACCGGCGGCGTAGGCGGCGGAGGCGTCGACCCCGAGGCCGGCCGCCACTTCGTGTTCACGGTTGAGGTCGGTGCCGAACATGGCCGGGTCGTCGGTGTTGATCGAGCACAGCGCGCCCGCTTCGCGCAGCCGCGGCAGCGGGTGCTCGGAGAGGTCGCGGACGACACCGGTCCGTACGTTGGAGGTCGGGCACACGTCGAGCACCACGCTCCGGTCGACGATCTCGGCCAGCAGCTGCGGGTCCTCCACGGCCCGGATGCCGTGCCGCAGTCTGACCGCACCGAGGTCGAGGGCCTCCCGGACCGACTCCGGGCCGGCGGTCTCCCCCGCGTGCGGCACGAACGCGAGCCCGCCGTCCTGGGCGATCCGCACGGCCTTGCCGTAGGGCGCGAGCGGACCTCGCCGCTCGTCGCCGCCGATGCCCAGGCCGACCACGCCGCGGTCCCGGTAGCGGACCGCGACCCGTGCGCACTCCTCGGCCAGTTCCACGGGGCACCCGCGGTAGAGGTCCGGGGTCAGCCGCACGGTCACGCCGAAGCGCTCCTCGGCCTCGACGGCGCCTTCGCAGTAGCCCGTGAAGATCTCGTCCCAGCCGATCCCGTCCGCCTCCACGCGTTCCGCGGGGGAGAAGATGCCCTCCAGGTAGACCGCGCCCTGGCCGGCTGCCTGCCTGCCGTACGTAGTCGACGACCACCTGGCGGAAGTCGTCGGCGGTGCGCAGGCAGTTGGTCGTCATCACCCACACCTCGATGAAGTGACGGAAATCGGTGAACCGGTAGAGCTCGGCCAGGCCTTCGACCGTGTCGACGGGAAGTGACTCGTGGTTGCGCCGGGCGATCTCCAGCAGCGTCCGCGGCTGGATCGACCCCTCCAGGTGCACATGCAGTTCGATCTTCTTCGTCGTCATGTGCGGGAGCATTCCACAGATCGGACAGGCAGCCGCCCGGCGGCTGGCCGCGTACGGAGGCGGCCGCCGGACGCGGTCCCGGCTCTGAGCGCCGGGACCGCGTACGGGACCGTGTCCGGGACCGCCGCCGGAACCGACGGCCGAAGCCGGGCGGCTCAGCCGCCGAGGACCTCGCCGACCAGGGCGCGGGCCTCCTCCTGCACCCGGCCCAGGTGCTCGGTGCCCAGGAACGACTCGGCGTAGATCTTGTACACGTCCTCCGTGCCCGACGGGCGGGCCGCGAACCAGGCGTTGTCCGTGCACACCTTGAGACCGCCGATGGCCGCCCCGTTGCCCGGCGCGTGGGAGAGCACCGCGGTGATCTTCTCCCCCGCCAGCTCACCCGCCGTGACCTGCTCCGGCGCCAGGCGCGCCAGACGCGCCTTCTGCTCGCGATCCGCCGGGGCGTCGACGCGGGCGTAGGCCGGAGCACCGTGACGCTCCGTCAGTTCGCGGTAGTACGCGCTGGGGGTGGCGCCGGTGACCGCGGTGATCTCGGCGGCGAGCAGGGCCAGCAGGATGCCGTCCTTGTCGGTGGTCCACACCCCGCCGTCACGGCGCAGGAACGAGGCGCCCGCGCTCTCCTCGCCGCCGAAGGCGATCGAACCCTCCAGCAGGCCGTCGACGAACCACTTGAAGCCGACCGGGACCTCCGTCAGCGCACGGCCCAGATCGGCGGCGACCCGGTCCAGCATCGAGGAGGACACCAGGGTCTTGCCGACCGCCGCGTCCCGGGGCCAGTCGGCCCGGTGGCGGTACAGGTAGTCGACCGCCACCGCCAGGTAGTGGTTGGGGTTCATCAGCCCCCCGTCGGGCGTGACGATCCCGTGCCGGTCGGCGTCGGCGTCGTTGCCGGTGGCGATCGCGTACTCGTCCTTGCGGCCGATCAGGGACGCCATCGCCGCCGGCGAGGAGCAGTCCATGCGGATCTTCCCGTCCCAGTCCAGCGTCATGAAGCGCCAGGTGGGATCCGTCACCGGGTTGACGACGGTCAGGTCCAGACGGTGCACCTCCGCGATGCGCCCCCAGTAGGCCACCGACGCCCCGCCCAGCGGGTCCGCGCCGATCCGCAGCCCCGACGCCCGCACCGCGTCCAGGTCCAGCACCGACGGAAGGTCCTCCACGTAGGAGCCCAGGAAGTCGTACCGCTCCGTGGTGGCCGCGGCCAGCGCCCGCGCGTACGGGACCCTCTTCACCCCTCGCAGACCCTCGCGGATCAGCTCGTTCGCCCGGTCCTGGATCAACCCGGTGGCCTGCGACCCCGCCGGCCCCCCACTGGGCGGGTTGTACTTGAAGCCGCCGTCGCGCGGCGGATTGTGCGACGGCGTCACCACGATCCCGTCCGCCAACGCCCGCGGACTGCGCCGGTTGTGCGCCAGGATCGCGTGCGAGACCGCCGGCGTGGGCGTGTACCCGTCGGCGTCGTCGATGAGCACCCGCACACCGTTGGCCGCCAACACCTCCAACGCCGTCGCCTTGGCCGGCTCGGACAGCGCGTGGGTGTCCGCGCCGAGGAACAGCGGGCCCGCGACGCCCTGTTCGGCCCGGTACTCGCAGATCGCCTGCGTGGTCGCGGCGATGTGGTCCTCGTTGAACGCCACGTCCAACGAGGAGCCGCGGTGCCCCGACGTCCCGAACGCGACCCGCTGCGCCACCTCCTGCGGATCGGGGCGCAGCGCGTAGTACGCCGTCACCAACCGCGCCACATCCACCAGGTCCTCGGGCTGCGCCGGCTGCCCGGCCCGTGCGTGTCCCATCCGTCCACTCCCGCCGATTCCACGAACACTCGCGTTACGTCCTCGCCCCGCGCTCACCGATCGTAGCCACAAGACGACCGTGCCCCGAACCGTACGGGCGGGTCCGGGGCACGGGGGGCGGGATTCCGCGCAGGGCGCGGGTGGGCTACGGAGGAGCGCGGAGGAGTCCGGAGGAACGAGGAGGGAGTCCGGGAGCGGTTCGGGAGGGATTCGGGAGCGGTTCGGAAGGGGGCCAGGAGGGGTTCAGGAGGCGGGCAGTTGCTGGCGGTACGCCTCCAGCGCCGGGGCGGTGACGGTGGCCAGGAACTCCGTCACCCGGTACTCGGTCAGGCCCAGCCGGACGAACGGGTCGGTGGCCACCAGCGCCTCGATCGCGGCCCGGTCCTCGCCCACCGCGAGGATCACCCCGCCGTCGCGCGGCACCTTGCGGCCCGAGGCCAGGAAGGTGCCGGCCGCGTAGTGGCCGTTCAGCCACGCCACGTGCGCGGGCAGGGCTTCGTCGATCCGCTCCAGCTCGGCGGTGGTGTACGTCAGCTCCAGTACGAACATGCCGTCAGGCTAGCGGCGCGGGCCGACCGGCGGTGCGGCGGGGCGGAGAGCCGGGGTTCTGGGACACCGGGGCACTGGAGCACCGGGGTTCAGCGGGAGGCCCACCAGGTCGAGGGCGCGGCGACGGTGTAGCCCAGCGACTCGTACAGCGGGCGGCCCAGCCTCGAGGCGGTGAGGGTGGCCGGCACCTGGGCGAGGTCGGCGAGCGAGGCGGTCATGACGGCCCGGCCCACACCGCGCGAGCGGAAGGCGGGCGCGGTGGCGACCCAGTAGTGGCTGGCGAGGCCCTCGTCCACGACCCGGACGCAGGCGCCCGCGGCGGCCCCCTGGTGCGAGGCGAGGAAGACGTCCACGCCCGGGCGGCCGATCAGCGCCGCCGGGAACAGCTCACCGGGGCGGTAGGGCTCGAAGGCGGCCAGCTCGAACCCCTCGATCACGACCCGCTCGGCCGCCCGGAGGTCCTCGCCACCGCTCACCCGCACCACGTCCAGCCCCGATCCGCCCGCAGGGGCAGGGGCAGCGGCGGGCAGGCGCAGCATCACGGGCATCTGCCAGTTGCGCAGGCCCAGGTGGCTCAGGTCGGTGGCGCTGAACGGGTCCTCGGCGTTGACCGGTCCGGGGGCCCGGCGCACCAGTTCGGCCAGCTCGGCCAGTTCGCCCTGGTCGAGGTCGTTCTCCTGAACGAGGATCCGCAGGCCGGCGCGCTCGTCACCGTCGACGGCGAGGAAGCCGCGGCGCCGGATCACCTCGTGGCCGCGGGAGTCGCCGGTCGCGGCCCAGAAGGCAGCCGAATTACGGGCCTGACGCAGCGGCGCCTCGGCGAGGGTGAGGGATACGGGCTGGTCGGTCGCGGCGGTTCCGGTTGTCATGCTGCCTACCGTAGTACCGAATTGACCGGCCACACAGGGCCAATCAGGCATCGACCCACTGGGCCACCTCGGGATTCGGGGATGGTGCGCGGGAATGGGGTGGGCGAGGGCGGATTCGAACCGCCACAGCCGAAGCGGGGGCTTTACAGGCCCTTGGGCTCTCCAGTGCCCAGCTCGCCCGGGGTCGCGTCCGCACCCGACCCGCAGCGCGGGCAGCGGGGGGCGCCCGTGAGAGGGGACGCCCGTGGGGAGGGGACGCTCAGCGCGCCGGGCGATAGCCGAACGCGCGTGGGCGGGGGCGATATCGAGCGCCACTGCTGGCCATGGCCCGTTCCCCTTTCCCTGCGCTGCGTCGGTGTGTTCCGCGATCAGCGTGCCGCATGCGCTCCTGCGGGCGCAACAGGTTTTCCGGGCCCGGCCCCGGGAGGGTGCCGACCTCAATCCTGCCAGCTCAGGCCAGGGATCGGTAGGACTCAGCACACCCTTCTTGTGCCTTGCCGCCGCCCCCGCGCACCCCGCACACTCGTGCAACACCCCACTCCCCCGACGGCCTTCGCGCCGCCGCCCGCACTCTCCCGGGCGGCCGGCGCGCACGCCGCCGTACCCGGACACGGCCGGGCACGGCCGGAAACGGGCCGGAAACGGTCGCGGCGGCCCGAGGGGGCGGGGTGCGAACGAGAGCAACGACGAAGGGGGACAAGCAACATGAACGTCCACGCGGACCTGGTACTGAAAGCCCGAATCACACTGCTGAGCCACAACGAGCGGATCCTGGAGGGCGAGGAAGGCCTGCGGGTCTACCGGCCCCTGTTCGCCGTCAACCCCCACGTGTACGCCTACAAGCTCGCCTACGTCCTGCGCACACTCGCCGAGACCAGCCCCCGCGCGGCAGCCCGGCCCGGCGCCCGGGAGGCGCTGCTGGAGGAAGCACACGCCGCGAGCGCGCACATCCCCGCCGACGCCCCCGCCCACCAGCGCCGCATGTGGGAGCACACCGTGCCGCAGCTCCAGGAGTTCGAGCGCCGGCTCGGGCAGGCGAACGCCCGATGAAGGGCGCGGACGAGAACCGGACGCCGCACCCGACGCCGCATCCGGACCTGGTACTGCGGGCGCGGATACAGCTCCTGCTCCACGACCAGTGGCTGGAGGGTGAGAAGGGCCTGCGGGTCTACCGGACGCTCTTCGCCGTCAACCCCCGCGCCTACGCCTACCACCTCACCCGGGTCCTGCTCGACCTCAGCAGCAACCGCCGCCTGGCCAACCTGCCCCAGGCGCGACGCGCACTCCTCAACGAAGCCGTCGACGCCGCCTCGCACATCCCCACCGACGCGCCCTGGTACCAAACCAGGTACGAGCAGTTCGCGCACGGTGCACTCACGCGCCTCGACCAGGAAGGATGAACGCCGTAGCCGGAAGACCGCACCGGACCACCCAGGGGTGCCCGTCCCGGCTCAGGTGTAGAGAGCGGCCGCCCGACGGGCCGCCTCGGCCACGCGGGCGCGCAGTTCGGGAGGGCCGAGGACCTCGGCCTCCGGGCCCAGGCGCAGGAGTTCGAGGTAGCCGATCTCCTGGTCCTCCACCGGCAGGGTCACGGTGACCCAGCCCTCAGCGTCCGGCGGGCCGGCGGTGGCGAGGGCGTCGGCGGCGGCGGTGGCCTCCAGCAGGGCGGCCAGGTTGGCCACGGCCCACGGGCTGAGCCGCACCAGCGCCCGTTCGCGCAGCATGGTCCGGGTGAACGCGCGGGCGGCCTCGTCCCAGTAGGCAGCCAGGTCGAAGTCCGGGTCGCGGTCGAAGCGTTCCTGGCCGGCCTCGGCGGTTTCGAAACGGTCGACCCGGTAGGAGCCGATGCGCCCCGAGGGGCTGCGGGCCGCGACGTACCACTGCCCGGCCTTGAGGACCAGGCCGTACGGTTCCAGCCGCCGCTGCCGGGTGCCGCCGCGCGCGGCGTAGCGGGCGTGCAGCACCCGGTCCTCCCATACCGCGCGGGAGACCTCGGCGAGTAGCGGCGGGGTCCCGGCCTCGCGGAACCAGGCCGGGGCGTCCAGGTGGAAGCGCTGGGCGGCGGCCGCGGGGGCGTCGCCCAGGGCGGCGGCGACCTTGAGCCGGGCCGCCAGGGCCTGCCCGGCCAGGCCCATGTCGCGCAGCGGGCCGGGCAGACCGGCCAGGTGCAGGACGGCGGCTTCGGTACGCTCCAGACCGGTCAGGCGGGTGCGGTAGCCGTCGACCAGCCGGTAGCCGCCGCCCCGCCCCCGCTCGGCGTACACCGGCACCCCGGCCTCGGCCAGGGCGGCGACGTCGCGCTGCACGGTGCGTTCGGAGACCTCCAGCTCGGCCGCGAGGTCGGCGGCGGTCATGGTGCGCCGGTGCTGCAGGAGCAGCAGCAGCGCGATCGCCCGGCTCGCCCGCACCCCGGTCCTCCCCGTCCGTCCGCCCCTGGTGTCCGTCACCCCATTGTCACCGCCCGCGCTGCACCCAACGCATCCCGACGTACGAGCCGGCGGCGCTGGGCACGGTCAGGCGCGCTCGGCCCGCTCGGCCCGCTCCACCGTCGCGAGGAGTTCGGCCGGATCGGAGGCGAAGGCGGCCATCCAGTGCGGACGCAGCCGGTAGTAGACGACGTCGTGCTCCCAGTCGAAGACGTCACGGCCGTAGAAGTCCTGGAAGTAGGCGAGGAGTTCGGGCCAGTCGGCGGCCGGCTCGCCATCCTGGGGGTTGAGGGTCTCCACGGTGCCGTGGGTGAACACGCCCAGCTCCTCCCCGCGCAGATGGGCCGCGCTGACGGCGGGCCGGGCAGCCAGGTGACGGGCCTTGGCGGCGGTGCGCGCGGTGCCGAAGTACCACCTGCCGCGCAGGAAGTGGCCGTCCACCCCGCTGATCCGCGGCTCGCCCTTCGCGGTGACGGTGGACAGCGCGAGCGTGCACATCCCGGTGAGCACCCGGGTCAGCTGGACGGCGGTGAGGGTGCGCTCGCTGCTGATGATCGAGCGCAGATGGGCGGTGGAGCGGGCGAGCGAGGCGTCCAGGACGTCCTGGAGGCGGGCGAGGTCGTCGGGCGTCTCGAGCATGGGATCCCTTGTCCGTGGTACGTGGCCCCGGCCGACGCCGTCACCGCGCCGACCGGTCCCCCACTCTCGCGGCGAAACCCGACACCTCCTGTCGTCTTTCCCCGCTGTCTCCGGACAGTACGCCGGCGTCGCCCTTACCGCCCCGCGTTCCGCTCCCGCGTCCTGCGCTGCATGTCGTCCAGAATGGCCAAGGTCTCGGGGTGAATCGGGGCCTTGCTCTCACCCTCATCGACGTCCTGCGGATTCTGCCGCGCCTGCGGAAGAATCTCGTCGTACCGAGGGTGACCGGGCTCGAACTTGTGCCACCCGTCGTAGAAGTACCCCTCCACGGTCCTTCCGCCGTACTTCAACCAGATGGTGACGCCGTCGGCGTCGAGCATCGGTCGGTCGGTGACCTCGTAGGGCTCGGAATGCTCGCTCAAAGTACTCCTCGGAGAAGGGAAGGGAGAGGAACTCGTGCGCCGGGGCGGGCGCCTCAGCGGGCCAGGCGGGCCAGGAGGGTGGAGGCGGCGGCGATGCCGGCTGCGGTGGCGGCGGCCAGGACGGCGAAGTCCAGGGGGAGGTGGGAGGGGGTGCCGATGAGGAGGCCGCGGAGGGCGTCGACCTGGTAGCTGAGCGGGTTGGCCTTGCTGACGGCCTGCAGCCAGCCGGGCATCAGGTCGACCGGGTAGAGGGCGTTGGAGCCGAAGAACAGCGGCATGGTGATGGCCTGGCCGATGCCCATCAAGCGGTCGCGGG
The DNA here is from genome assembly GCF_042731675.1 of Kitasatospora sp. NPDC059827. Taxonomy (NCBI): domain Bacteria; kingdom Bacillati; phylum Actinomycetota; class Actinomycetes; order Kitasatosporales; family Streptomycetaceae; genus Kitasatospora; species Kitasatospora sp. NPDC059827. The sequence continues at coordinate 16,895 of NZ_JBHWIV010000048.1, forward strand.
TGAGGACGATCCCGGCGATGGCCATCGAGAGGCAGGAGAAGAACGCCGAGCCGAGCAGCACCGCGACGACCACGCCGAGCAGGCGCAGCGGGTTCCAGGTCATGGCGACGCCGAGGGCGGCGGCGATCAGGACCACGACGACGGCTTGCAGGACGGCTTTGACGCCGGCGGCGAAGGCCTTGCCGGTGACCAGGGCGGCGCGCGGGGTGGGGGTGACCAGGAGTTTGGTGAGGACGCCGGAGTCCCGCTCCCAGATGATCATGATGCCGTAGAAGATCGCGATGAACATCGCGGACTGGGCGATGATGCCCGGGGCCAGGTAATCGAGGTAGGGGATGCCGCCGGTGGGGATGGCCTTGAGGCGGGTGAAGGTCTCGCCGAAGATCAGCAGCCAGAGTGCCGGCTGGACGGCGCGGGTGTAGAGCTCGGTGCGGTCGTGGCGCAGCTTCTGGAGTTCCACCGCGCACATCGCGCCGACCCGGGCGGGCACCAGGCGCCAGCCGGTGCGGGCGCGCGGGGGCACCAGCAGCAGGCTCAGGTCCGGGACACCGGCGGGGGTGGGGGGCTCAGCCGACGCGGCTGGCGGTGCGGCGGGTGCGGCGGACATCGCCGAAGTCTCCTTCCGTGGCGTCGGCCAGGTCACGGCCGGCGAAGTGGCGGAACACGTCGTCGAGGGTGGGTTCGTCGCCGCCGGGGAGGGCGTCGCGGATGCTCTCCTTGAGCTCGGCGGGGGTGCCCAGGGCCCGGATGCGGCCGCGGTCCATCAGGGCGATGCGGTCGCAGTGGCGCTCGGCCTCGTCCATGTAGTGGGTGGTGACCAGGACGGTCATGCCGGTGGCCCGGCGCACCGCGTCCACGCGCTCCCACACGCCGGTGCGGGCGATCGGGTCCAGGCCGATGGTGGGCTCGTCCAGGACGAGCAGGCGCGGGGCGCTGACCAGGGCCTGGGCGAGTTCGAGGCGGCGCACCATGCCACCGGAGTAGGTACCGGCCATCCGGTCGGCGGCGTCGGTGAGGTCGACGGCGGCCAGCGCCTGGGCGACGCGGCGGGCCCGCTCCGTCCGGGGGACGTCGAAGACCCGGGCGAACAGGGCGACGTTCTCCCGCCCGGTCAGCCCCGCGTCGGCGGACAACTGCTGCGGCACGTAGCCGAGCAGGCGCCGTACCTCCATGGGGCGGCGGGCGGCATCGTGGCCGAAGACGCGCACCATGCCGGGGCCCGCGGGCAGCAGGGTGGTGATCGCGCGGGTGGTGGTGGTCTTGCCCGCACCGTTGGGGCCGAGGAGGCCGAAGACCTCACCGGTCCGTACGGTCAGGTCGATGCCGTCCACCGCGCGGGTGGTCTTGCCACGGCCGTGGGTGAAGCTGTACTCCAGGCCACGGCACACCACGGCCTCCGCCGCTCCTGGCGTTCCCGGTACTCCCGGTGTTTCTGGTGTTTCTGGTGTTTCTGGCGTTTCTGGCGTTTCTGGGGTTCCTGCTGGTTCCGGTTCGGTCATCGCGGGTCCTCCTCGGGCAGGTCGCGCAGCCCCTGGGTGAGGGAGCGCAGCGCGGGCAGGGCAGCGGCCAGCGCGGCCCGTTCGGGGCCGGGCAGGCCCGCGACCAGCTCGCCGGTCAGTGCCCGGCGCCGCTCGCGCCAGGCCTCGATGCGCTGGTGGGCGGCCTCGGTGGCGTACAGCAGGGCGGCCCGGCGGTCGGCGGGGTCCACCTCGCGGCGCAGCATGCCCTGGGCGACGAGCTGGTTGACGAGGGTGGAGACCGAGTTGCCGGCCAGGCACAGTTCCTCGGCGGCGGCGGAGACCCGCAGGCCTGGGGTGTCCATCACCAGGTGCAGCAGTTCGACCTGGGCTCCGCGCAGGCGGGGCTGGTCCAGACCCTGGCGCAGGCGGCGGCGCAGCATCCGCTGGATGCCGGTGAGGAGGGCGGAGAACTCGTCGGCGAGGGCGCCGTCGGGCGGGTGGGCGGGTCCTGTCTCCATACTCCGATTTTAGCTCTCAGTGAGAGGTATCTGTCGAGAGGGCGGACGGGGGCGGACGGAGGCGGACGCAGGGGCGCGGTGAGGTGCGGGCGGCGGGCGGCGGGCGACAGGCGACAGGCGACAGGCGCAGCAAAAGGCCCCGCACCGGCGCTTGCTCGCCGGTACGGGGCCTGCGTGCGGGGCCTACGTGGGCCCGCCTGGTCAGATCGCGCGGACCTGCTCGGCCTGCGGGCCCTTCTGGCCCTGCGTGACCTCGAACTCGACCGGCTGGTTCTCCTCCAGGTTGCGGTAGCCGCTGCCCTGAATCGCGGAGAAGTGGACGAACACGTCCGGGCCGCCGTCGTCCTGGGCGATGAACCCGTAGCCCTTCTCCCCGTTGAACCACTTCACAGTACCCGTGGCCATGCCGATCTCCCTTCGGGACGAAGGGGTGCGCGCTGCTGCGCACCCCTCACGGTGGTCGCGTCCAGGAACAGTGCGTTCAGCAGTACCGCGGACAGCGAATTTCAATGATCATGCTACCGACCGGTCGCCGTCCACATCCGGCTTTCGCCCAGATCCGGCCACTTCCAACCCGCCCACCCCGGCCAGGCGTTCGCGCATCGGCACCGCAGCACCGGGCGCCGGGCCGGCCCGCCCCCGCCTCCACCTGCCTGCACCCGCCCGCTCCTTGCTCAGGATTCGCTCAGATACCGGACCATCCCGGACGTTCCGTGCAAGGATCTTCACAGTTCCCGGAAGGGGCCGCCGCCATCGGCCGGGCCCGACCCGGGACCGGAACAAGGGGGAACGAGAACATGGGCACCGTCGTCCTGCTCCTCGCCGCACTGGTCGCCACCATCATCGGCACCACCGTCTTCCTGATCCGCCGGGAGAGGGCCCGCGGCACACACTCCGACGACGCGGGGCTGCTGGTCGAGTTGGAACGCACCCGCCAGGCCACCCACCTGCGCAGCACCTACTCCAGCCGCGCCGTCCACCACGGCACAGGCATGGCCTCGGACGACCTCCACAAGTACTACTCCTAGCCCGGTCCCGACCGGCCGGCCCCAGGCACGCCCGGGCGGAACGTGCGCATCCGGTGCTCGACCTGTGGTGCGGAGGTGTTGCAGCGGGCGTGGCGGGGTCCCGTCCCGTAGTAGCGTCTGCCATGAAGTCGCGCACGGTGCGCGGTGGTTGACGGGGGTTCGAATCGGGACGGGGGCCAGGCGTGGGAAGAGGTGGTGGGTGTGGGACGGGCACGCGTGACGGCGCGAGTGATCGTGCACCCCGGCGTGGAGGACGTCAACGTCCAGCAGGTGTTGGAGGCCCTCGCCGACCCGGCGAGGCGCAAAGTGGTGCACACCCTCGCCCACTCGGGCGCTGATCTGAGCTGCGGCTCCTTCGACCTACCCGTCGGACGCTCCACCTCCAGCCACCACTTCTCCGTCCTGCGCGCGGCCGGAGTGGTACGGCAGTACTACGTCGGCACCACCAAGATGAACACCCTCCGCACCGAGGAACTCGAACAACGCTTCCCCGGCCTCCTCACCGCAGTCATCGCGGCCGCCGACACCGAAGCCCACGACATTCCCTGACATCCCCTGACCTCCGGCCTCCGGCCCCGGCACACTCGGGCCGGGGGCCGGAGGTCAGCGCGGGCCGAGCTCAGCCGGACGCCTCCGGGTCGAACAACTTCCAGTGCCCCTCGGAGACGACCTCGATACCGCCGTCCGCCACCTTGACGGCGGTCTGCGGATCGATGGCGTACGCCCGGCCGTCGATCCCGGCGGCCCACCGCTCCGCCTCGGCCATGCTGAACTCCGGACCGCTGTCGAGGTGCGGAAAGATCGAGAAATCCACGACCCCCAACGCACTGTCCCCACCGGTGGGCGGCGTCCAGCCGACGAAGTACTCCCCGACACGCGGAGTCAGGGCCATGCTCCCTGCACTGAGCCCCACATACACCGTGTCGCGCAGCGAGGGGAGGAGATCTGCCAGTCCGGACTCCCGCATCCAGTGGCACAGGTACAGCGCGTCGCCGCCGTTGACGAGGAGGGCGTCCGCCTCGCGAACCCAGGAAACCCAGCGTTCCGGGTCGATGCCGGGCAGGGCGGTGAGCTCCAGTACGCCCACCGACTTCCACCCCAACTCGGTCATGGGATTGGGGGACTGCCCGCTGATGAAACGCCATGGCCCGTGCGGATCCCCGTACGGGCCCCCGTATCCGGCGGTGGGGATGCAGAGGGCGTCCGCCTCGGCGATCGGTTTGCCCAGGAGGTCGACCAGGGCCGCGCGAATGCTCGCGTTCCTGACCCCGGAGTCGGTGAGGAGAAGCTTCATCATGCCACTCTAGAAAAGTAGTTCGGCCGAGGAGGAGCCGGGGTCGGGAGCGTGGCGGCGCCCCCGGCGGTGAGCTCGCTGATGCCGAGGACTCCCCGAATTCCCCTTTTCCAGGTGCGTAATTGGCGATTGACAAAGTGATGGAATTCAGTCACAGGGACATGTCTGCGCCGTACAAGTCAAGACTTACCTTCGAGGAAATCCGACCGTATGGTATGGCTCGAATCGAAGGAGCTCCCTGTTGCCGAAGTTGTCGAAGACGATGAATGACCCCACCACGCTCGCAGTTGACGCGGAGCGGGATTATGTGTCCTCCCTGTACGAGTTCCTCGCCGGGCGCCTTTCCGAGGCGCGGGCGCAGCGGGCGCGTGTGCTGAATGCCCCGGCGGACAGCGCCGGTGAGGCGTACGAGCGGGACATCGCCGCCGAGCGGCTGGCCAAGGAGATCGGCCGGCTGGAGGGCGCCGAAAGGGGGCTGGTCTTCGGGCGGATCGACTGGGCGGACGGCACGGCCCTGCGCATCGGGCGGATCGGGCTGCACACGGAGGAGGACGAGCTGCCCCTGCTCGTGGACTGGCGCGCGAACGCGGCGCGGCCCTTCTACGAGGCGACGCCGGTCCACCCGATGGGCCTGCGGCGACGCCGGCACCTGCGTCTGGAGGAGCGCACGGTCGTCTCGGTGAACGACGAACTGCTGGACGGGAGCACCCCGACCGACGAGGACGTCGTGGGCGACGGCCCGTTGACGGAGGCCCTGTCGGCACGGCGTACGGGCCGGATGCACGCGGCCGTCGCGACGCTGCAGGCCGAGCAGGACGAGATCGTCCGTTCCGCCCACCGCGGGGTGACCGTGGTGCAGGGCGGGCCCGGCACCGGCAAGACGGTGGTCGCCCTGCACCGGGCGGCCTATGTCCTGTACGCGTTCCCGCGGGCCGCGGAGGAGGGTGTCCTGGTGCTGGGCCCGAACGCCCGGTTCCTCGACTACATCTCCCAGGTCCTTCCCTCCCTCGGCGAGAACGACGTCGTCCTGGCGACCTGCCGGGAGCTGGCCGGGGTGCCCACGGACGCGGTGGACCGGTTCGACACCGCGCGCATCAAGGGCGGCACCGACCTCGCCGACGCCCTGGCCGGCCTGCTGCGCGCCCGCCAGGCCCCCGCCGGCGACTTCACGGTGCGGGTCGGACGGGAGGTGGTCCACCTGTCCGCCGAGGAGGTCGCCACGGCGCGCGACGCCGCCGTCGCGGCCGTACCGGGGCACAACCCCGCGCGCCGGGTGTTCACGGAGCTCCTGGTCGACGCCGTCACCGACGCGATGCAACGGGACATGGGTGACCTCCTGGAGCAGATCGACGCCGATGCCGCCGCGATGACGGGCCTGGACCTCGACAAGTTCACGGGGGCGGGCCGGAACCGTGCCGAGGGTGCGGCCGAGCCCGGTCCGGCCCACGAACTGGACCTGGACGCCGTCCGGGCCGATCTCCTCGACGACGCCGGTGTGGACCGGGCGGTCGAGGTGCTGTGGCCGCGGCTGGTCCCCGGTGACCTCGTGAACGCGCTCCTGACGGACGCCGACGCGCTCGCCGAGCACCTGCCCCACCTCACCGCGCCCGAGCGGTCCCTCCTGCTGCGCGACCCGGACGGCCCGTGGACCGACGCCGATGTGCCGTTGCTGGACGAGGCCGCGAGCCTGGTCGACGGCCCGCCCGAGCGGACGTACGGGCACGTCGTCGTCGACGAGGCGCAGGAACTGACCGCCATGCAGTGGCGGATGATCGTCCGCCGCTGCCCGGCACGGGCGATGACGCTGGTGGGCGACTTCGCCCAGGCGGGCCCGGTCGCGACGGCGCGCGACTGGAAGGAGGCGCTGAGCCCCCACGTCGGACCGCGGTTCAAGCTGCACGATCTGACCGTCAGTTACCGCACCACCCAGGAGATCCTGGAGAGCGTCCGGGACCTGCTGGCCCGGATCGCCCCGGACCAGCGGCCCACCCGCTCACTGCGCAGCGGTGCGCTCCCCCGCACCGTGACCGCGCCGCCGGACGAGCTGGTCACCGCCGTCGTCCAGGAGCTCCGCGCCCAGGGCGCCGCGCACCCGGGCGAGCTCCTGGGAGTGGTCTGCGCGGACGCCAGGGTGGGCGAGCTGACGGCCCGGGGAGTCGCCGACCACGCGCGGATCGTGCCGGCGTCCGAGGCACGCGGCCTGGAGTTCGACGGGGTCGTCGTGCTGCACCCCGAGGAGATCGTCACGGCCCGCCCCGGCGGGGAGCGGGACTTGTACGTGGCCCTGACCCGGGCCACCAAGCGCCTCTGCACGGTCACCGTCCGGCCCGCCTGACGGCTACGCCCCCGTTGCCGCCGCGGGCTCGGCGGCCGCCCTAACCCTGGCGGGCCGGGGTGGGCAGGTCGCGGAGTCGGCGGATCGGGGAGGGCAGGAGCCAGAGGACGGAGGTGAGGGCTCCGATGGCGGCCACCCACAGGGTGGGGCGCAGGCCGATGGTGGCGGCGAGGGCACCGCCGACGAGGGAGCCGAGGGGCCGGGTACCGAAGTTGACGCAGCGGTAGGCGCCGAAGACGCGGGAGCGCAGGTTGTCCGGGATGATCGCGGCGAAGATGGAGGCCCCGGCGACGTCCAGCCACATCACTCCGAGACCGGCGCCGAACTCGGCCGCGAAGAGAAGCGCGAGGACGACGGGGGTGGTCCCGTGCGCGGCGGGGATCAGCAGCAGGGAGGCGGGGTAGAGGGCGGTGCCGAGGATGAAGGTCGGCCCGACGCCTATGCGCCTGGTGACGGCGGTGGCGCAGAGGGCCCCCAGGAGTCCGCCGACGGCCCCGGCACCCAGCACCGCGCCGAGCAGGCCGGGGTCGAGGCGCAGCACGGTGGTGGCGTACAGCACGAGCAGGGCGGTCAGCATGAAGGTGAAGAAGTTGGCGGTGGCGGTGGCGGCGAGCGAGGCGCGCATCATCGGCGAACCGAGCATGAACCGTGCGCCTTCGGCGAGTTGGCCCCGGGCCTTGCGTTCCGCCGGGGGTTCGACGGGGGCGATGCGGGACAGGGCGAAGGCCGAGGCGGCGTAGGAGAGCGCGTCGGCCAGCAGGGCGAGCGGGGCGGAGAGGACCTGCACCAGCACTCCGCCGATGCTCGGCCCGGCCACCTGGGCCATGGCGCGGCTGCCGCTGACCAGCGAGTGCCCCTCGACGTACCGGTCGGGCGGGACGAGGGCGTTGAACAGCGGTGCGTCGCAGACGTCGAAGAGGACCGAGAGGGTCCCGGCCGTCAGGGCCACCGCGTACAGCTGGGCGAGCGTGAGCGCGTCGAAGGCGTAGGCCAATGGGATGGTGGCGACCAGGGCGAACCGGCCGAGGTCGGCGGCGATCATGACCCGGCGGCGGTGGCTGCGGCGGTCGGCCCAGACGCCCGCGTGGAGCGCGAAGAGCAGGTTGGGCAGCCAGGTCGCGGCGGCGAGGTAGCCCATCTGGAGGGCGTCGGCGTGCACGGCGAGGACCGCGACGAGCGGTATCGCGAGGGAGGAGATCTGGTCGCCGAGGCCGGAGATCGTCTGACCGGTCCAGTAGCGGCGGAAGGCCGGTTCCCGGAGCAGGCCCGGCAACCAGCGCATCCGCGTCCCGGCCGGAGTCCGGTCCGGCGCCGACCGGTCGGGGGCGGGCCGGTCAGGGGCGGGCCGGTCGGGGGCGGGTGTGTCGGGGGCGGGCGCGGTCACGGGGTCGGCTCCTGGTCGCTCCGGCCGTCGGCGCGGGTGGGGAAGGCCAGTTGCAGCACGGTGACCGGCCGGGAGCCCTCGGGGCGCTTGCCCGCGTCGTCGAGCCGTTCCAGGTAGGGCCGCATCACGTCCTGGATCCGCCCGCCCAACTCCTCCAGCTCGGCTGCCGTCAGGTAGAGGAGGGTGTCGCCGAACTGCGCGGCCTGCCGCCACTCGGCCGGTTCCTGGGACTGCCCCTGGACCCAGTGTGTGGTGAGCTCGAAGTAGCGCTCGGCGATGGCCAGTTGGAGCGCCTCCGTGGCGGCGGCCGCCGCCGGGTCCGCGATGGCGCCGGAGTCCCAGCTGGTGAACATGGCGGTGGCCTGCCACGGCTTCTCCCGCCCCCGCCCGCCTCCGGCCTCCTCCACCAGGCCGTACTTCGCCAGCTGGCGCAGGTGGAAGGAGCAGCTCGCGACGCTCTCGCCGGTGGCTTCGGCGGCCTGGGTGGCCGTCATCGGGCCGTCCCGGCGCAGCAGGCCGACCAGCACCAGCCGGGTCGGGTGGGCGTAGGCGCGCAGGGCGCGGGGGTCGGTGAGGCGGATGGAACGCGGTGAGCTCTCCTCGGGCATGCATGTAAAGCTATCTTTAGAAAGAACTCTTTACAAGGGCCGGGGCCGGAGGCTGCACGCCCCCGGCCCCAGGCCCTGACCCTCGTCCCCGCCCCCCGACGGCTGCTACGGCTGCTACGGTTACGGCCGCCAGATCACCGCCGCGCGCGTCGAACCGGTCGACGCCGAGGAGCCGATCCGGACCCCGACGGCCAGGCCGGCGTTGTTGACGGCCACGGGGTAGGAGTAGCCCTCCGGCGCCACGTTCAGTTCCGTCAGGGCCCCGTCGGCGCCCCAGCGGAGGGCGTGGCGCTCCTGCGCCTGCGGCACCTTCGTCCCGGTGTACCCGACGGAGACGCCGGCGTCGTTGACGGCGACGGCCGTCGTGTACTCGTACTCGGCGCCGATCGTCGTGGCGGTGCCGGCCGGGCTCCAGCTCGTGGCGGTGTAGTCGATGCCGTCCGCCCCGCCCTGCTTGCCGACGACGGTGCCGCCGGCGTTGAGGGCCGTCGCCGTGGAGTGCCAACCCAGGTCCGTGACGGTGCCGTCGGTGTTCCAGGTCATGGAGCGCCACTGGTCGTTCGCGGCGCCGGTCGGCGTGCCCTTCCCGAGCACGGTGCCGGCGTCGTTGATCTGGACGACCCAGACACCGCGGTAGGCCGAGGCCGGGTCGAGCGCGGTGGGGGCGCCGTCCGGGCTCCACTTCACGGGGTGGGCGACGCCGGAGGCCGAGTAGGACAGACCGGCCACCGCGCCCGAGGCGTTGACCGAGACGGCGGTGCTGTTGACGTCACCGCTCAGCGGGGCGAGCGGGACGGCCCGGCCGTCCGGGCCCCACTTCACCGCGTGGGAGGCCGCGCCGGCCGCGGAGTGCCCGACCGCCGTACCGGTGCGGCTCATCGCGTAGATGTAGCCCCAACCGCCGGCGTCCGCGGGCAGCAGCGGCAGTGCGGAGACCGTGCCGTCGGGGGCCCAGCGCACCGTGCGGTTCCCCGAGTAGCCGACGGCGGCACCGTCGGCGGCGACGGCCACGGCGCGGCCGCTCGGGTCCCCGGGCAGCAGGGGGAGTGTCGTGGCACTGAGGTCCGCGTTCCAACGGACCGGAAGGTCCTGGTTCTGCGGATCGGTGACGTAGCCGACGATCACCCCGTTGTCGTTGACAGCGGCGGGATCGCTCCCGACGGCGCCGGGCGGCAGGGGCAGGTCGACGGCCACGCCGGCCGCCGGATCGGTGTCGGCCGTCGCGCTGCCGGCCGTACCCAGCGCGAGGGCGCCGACGGTGGCCAGGGCGACGGTGGTGGCGGCTGCGGACCGCAGGGCTCGGATGCCGATGCTCATGACGTGCGTTCCTCGTCTCGTGGACTTCCGCGGAATGGCACTGTGCTGATGCTGTGTCATGTTTCGCATGGAGAGTTCCCGTGCGCCACACCGTTCGGCGCACGGGAACTTCACCCAGTCTTCACGATTCGCGGCACGGGCGCAGCGGAATCCGGAGCCCGGGGTCCGGGGTCCTGAGCCCGGCCCCCGGGGTCCGGGGTCCCGAGGGCGGCGCCCGGCTACTGCGGGGTCACGTAGGCGCCGGAGATGCCGCCGTCGACGAGGAAGGTGTTGGCGGTCATGAACGAGGAGTCGTCGGAGGCGAGGAAGGCCACCGCGGCGGCGATCTCCTCGGGCTCGGCGAAGCGGCCCAACGGGATGTGCACCAGGCGGCGGGCCGCGCGCTCCGGGTCCTTGGCGAAGAGCTCCTGGAGCAGCGGGGTGTTCACCGGGCCGGGGCACAGGGCGTTGACCCGGATGCCCTCGCGGGCGAACTGCACGCCCAGCTCGCGCGACATCGCCAGCACGCCGCCCTTGGAGGCGCTGTAGGAGATCTGCGAGGTGGCCGCGCCCATCACGGCGACGAACGACGCCGTGTTGATGATCGAGCCCTTGCCCTGGCGCTGCATGTGCGGGATCGCGTACTTGCAGCACAGGTAGACGCTGGTGAGGTTGACCTCCTGGACGCGCTTCCAGGCCTCCAGGCCGGTGGTGAGGATGGAGTCGTCGTCCGGCGGGGAGATGCCCGCGTTGTTGAAGGTGATGTCGAGGCGGCCGTACTCGTCGACGGTCCGCTGGAAGAGGTCGCGCACCGCGGCCTCGTCGGTGACGTCGGCCTGGATGAACAGGCCACCGACCTCGTTCGCGGCCTTGGCGCCGGTCTCGGCGTCGAGGTCGACGCAGACCACCTTCGCGCCCTCGGCGGCGAAGCGGCGGGCGGTCGCCAGGCCGATGCCGCTGCCGGCGCCGGTGATCACGGCCACGCGGCCGTCGAGTCGCTGGGTCATGGTGATCATTCCTCCGTGGAGATGAAGACGTTCTTGGTCTGGGTGAAGGCGTCGAGGGCGTCCGGGCCGAGCTCGCGGCCGAGGCCGGACTGCTTGAAGCCGCCGAACGGCGTGGTGTAGCGCACCGAGGAGTGCGAGTTGACGGAGAGGTTGCCGGCCTCGACGCCGCGCGAGACGCGCAGCGCGCGGCCGAGGTCCCTGGTCCAGATGGAGCCGGACAGGCCGTACTCGGTGGCGTTGGCGATCCGCAGCGCGTCCTCCTCGTCGCGGAACGGGACGACGGCGACGACCGGGCCGAAGATCTCCTCGGTGAAGGCACGGTCGTCGTGCCGCACGGGCGCGAGGACGGTCGGCGGGTACCAGAAGCCGGGCCCGTCGGGGGCGCTGCCGCGGAAGGCGACGGCCGAGGCGTCCGGGACGTACGAGGCGACCCGCTCGCGGTGGGCGGCCGAGATCAGCGGACCCATCTCGGTCTTCTCGTCGGCCGGGTCGCCGACCCGCACACCGCGCACGGCCGGCTCCAGGAGCGCCATGAAGTCGTCGAAGGCGGAGGCCTCGACGAGGATCCGGGAGCGGGCGCAGCAGTCCTGGCCGGCGTTGTCGAAGACGGCGTAGGGCGCGGTCGCGGCGGCCTTGGCGAGGTCGGCGTCGGCGAAGACGATGTTGGCGCTCTTGCCGCCGAGTTCGAGGGTGACGGGCTTCACCTGGGCGGCGCAGCCCGCCATGATCTCCTTGCCGACCCCGGTCGAGCCGGTGAAGACGACCTTGCGCACGTCGGGGTGGGTGACGAAGCGCCCGCCGACGACCGGTCCGCGGCCGGGCAGGACCTGGAGCACGCCCTCGGGGATCCCGGCCGCCAGGGCGAGTTCGGCCAGGCGCAGCGCGGTGAGCGGGGTGAGCTCGGCCGGTTTGACGATGACGGTGTTGCCGGCGGCGAGCGCCGGGGCGAGGGCCCAGGCGGCGATCGGCATCGGGAAGTTCCAGGGCACGATGACCCCGACGACGCCGATCGGTTCCTGGAAGGTGACGTCGATGCCGCCGGCGACGGGGATCTGCCGGCCGAACAGCCGCTCGGGGGCGGCGGCGTAGTACTCGATGACGTCCCGCGCGTTGCCCGCCTCCCAGCGGGCGTTGCCGATGGTGTGGCCGGCGTTGGCGACCTCCAGGGCGGCGAGGTGCTCGCGGTCGGCGTCGACGGCGGCGGCGAAGGCGCGCAGCAGCCGGGCGCGGTCGGCGGGGGCCACCCGGCGCCAGGTGTCGAAGGCGGCGCGGGCGCGGGCGACGGCGGCGTCGGTCTCGGCGAGGCCGGCCAGTTCGACGGTGGTGATCACCTCCTCGGTGGCGGGGTTGACGACCTCGAAGAGGTCCGGTTCGGTCATCGGGCGGTCTCCCTCTGGCTGGTGCCTCGGCCGGCGGGCGGGCTGCCGGTCCGGCCGGCGGTCCGACCGGTGGTCCGGTCGGCTGTCCGGCTGGCGTTGATGAAGGTGTGGAACAGGCGCAGGTCGTCGGGGTCGGTCTCCGGGTGCCACTGGACGCCCAGGGCGAAGCGGTGGCCGGTCAGTTCGAGCGCCTCGACCGTTCCATCGGCACTGTGCGCGGTGACCTGGAGCCCGCTGCCGATCCGGTCGACGGCCTGGTGGTGGTAGCAGGAGACCTCGGTGGCGGGCCCCAGCACGGCGGCGAGCCGACTGCCGTCGACGACGTCGACCCGGTGGCGGACGAAGCGGGCGGGGACGCGCTGGTGGCTGTCGTCGGGCAGGTGCTGGACGAGGGTGCCGCCGAGTTCGACGTTGAGCAGCTGCATGCCGCGGCAGACCCCGAGCACCGGCAGGTCCCGGGCGAGGGCGGCGCGCAGCAGCCGGGTCTCCCAGTCGTCGCGGGCGTGGTGGGGCGCGCCGGTGCGCGGATCGGGGGCCGCCGCGTAGCGGGCCGGGTCGACGTCCGGTCCACCGGCGAGGACGAGTCCGTCGAGGGCGTCGAGCAGGTGGCCGGCCCCGCCGGGCTGGGGCGGCAGCAGCACCGGGATGCCGCCCGCGCGGACGACGCTGTCGACGTACGTCTGGGGAACGAGCGAGGCGCGCTGGTTCCAGACCGACCAGGCGGCGGCGTCCTGGTAGCTGCTGATGCCGATGAGGGGCGGTCGGCGGTCCTCGTGGGTCACAGCCGCTCGAATCCGCGGCGCCGCTCCCAGTCGGTCACCGCCCTTTGGTAGGAGGCGAGTTCGGTCCGCCCGGCGTGGGTGTAGTGCCGGACGACGTCCTTCCCGAAGGCCTCGGTGGCGACGGCGCTGCGCTCGAAGGCGTCGACCGCGTCGCGCAGGGTGGCGGGCACCCGGGGCGCGTCGGAGGCGTAGGCGTTGCCGGTGAACTCCGGCTGGAGTTCGAGCTGTTGCTCGACGCCGTGCAGTCCGGCGGCGATCAGGGCCGCGACCGCGAGGTAGGGGTTGACGTCCCCGCCGGGGACGCGGTTCTCGAAGCGCAGCGACTGCCCGTGCCCGACCACGCGCAGGGCGCAGGTGCGGTTGTCGCGGCCCCAGGCGATGGCGGTGGGCGCGAAGCTGCCGGGAACGTAGCGCTTGTAGGAGTTGACGGTGGGGGCGAACAGCAGGGCGAAGTCGGCGAGACAGGCGAGCTGGCCGGCGAGGAAGTGCTCCATGGTGCGGGAGAAGCCGTACGGGCGGTCGCCGGCGAACACCGGGGCGCCCTGCTCGTCGCGCAGGCTCAGGTGGATGTGGCAGGAGTTGCCCTCGCGTTCGTCGTACTTCGCCATGAACGTGAGGCTGCAGCCCTCCTGGGCGGCGATCTCCTTGGCGCCGGTCTTGTAGACGGCGTGGTTGTCGCAGGTGGTGAGGGCGTCGGCGTACTTGAAGGCGATCTCGTGCTGGCCGAGGTTGCACTCGCCCTTGGCGGACTCGACGGTGAGGCCGGCGCCGGCCATGCCGTTGCGCAGGCGGCGCAGGAGCGGCTCGATGCGCCCGGTGCCGAGGATCGAGTAGTCGACGTTGTACTGGTTGGCCGGGGTGAGCCGGGTGTAGTCCTTGTCCCAGGCCTGTTCGTAGCTGTCCCGGAAGACGATGAACTCCAGCTCGGTGGCGGCCTGGGCCTGCCAGCCGTAGCCGGCCAGGCGGTCGAGCTGGCGCTGGAGGACCTGGCGCGGGGAGACGGCGACCGGGGTACCGTCGTGCTGGACGACGTCGCACTGGACCATGACGGTGGCCGGGTGCCAGGGGACGGACCGCAGGGTGGCGAGGTCGGGGCGCAGCGTCAGGTCGCCGTAGCCGTTCTCCCAGGAGGAGACCTCGTAGCCGTCGACGGTGTTCATGTCGACGTCGACGGCCAGCAGGTAGCCGCAGCCCTCCGCGGCGCCGGTCACGACGTCGTCGAGGAAGTACTGGGCGGCGACGCGCTTGCCCTGGAGGCGGCCCTGCATGTCGGTCATGGCGAGCACGACGGTGTCGACGGACCCGTCGGCGACGAGGGTGCGCAGCTCGTCGAGGGTGAGCCGGGGGGTGGTCATCGGGTCTCCTGTTCGGTGTCCCGGGTGTCGGGGGCGGACGGGGTGCCGTGGACGTGCGGTGTGTCGAGGACGTGCTTGGTGCCGAGGCCGGACAGCGCGGACGATGTGCCGAGATCGGACATCGCGGACGGCGCAGCGCCGACGTGCGGCCCGGTGAACCAGTTCCGGGCGGAGGCGAGCCACCAGATGCCCGCGAAGCCGACCACGACGGCCACGGCGACCGGGGTGTAGTTGAAGCTGTCGACGGTGATCGGGCTGGCGGTGGGCAGCATGAACAGGACGGTGATCACCGCCGTCCAGACGACGGCGACGACGCCGATCGGCCGGCTCCAGCGGCCCAGGTGCCAGGGGCCGCGCGGGAAGTCCTCGCCCTGGCGCAGCCGCAGGTACACCGGGATGACGTAGGAGATGTAGAGGCCGATCACGGAGATCGAGGTCACGGCCGTGTAGGCGGTGTTGTTCCAGAGCGCGGGCAGTCCGAGCAGCAGGGCGCCGCCGGTGGCCAGCCAGACCGCGTTGGTCGGGGTCTGGGTGCGCGGGGAGATGCGGTGCCAGAGCCGGGAGCCGGGCAGCGCGCCGTCGCGGGAGAAGGCGTAGATCATGCGGGAGTTGGCGGTGACGGAGGCCATGCCGCAGAAGAACTGGGCGCCGATGACGATGAGCAGCAGGAACTGGGCGCCGCCGGAGCCGATCGCGTCGATGAAGATCTGCGCGGGCGGGACCTGGGTGTCGCTGTTGAGCGCGCCGTCGTAGTCGCGGATCGCGAAGGTGATGCCGAGCAGCAGGATCCAGCCCGCCACCAGGGAGACGGTGATCGCGTTGACGATGCCGCGCGGCCCGGAGCGGGCGGCGTCCTGGGTCTCCTCGGTCATGTGCGCGGAGGCGTCGTAGCCGGTGAGGGTGTACTGGGCCATCAGCAGGCCGAGCATCGCGACGTAGAACTGGTTGTGGAAGCCGGTCCGGTTGACGAACTCGGTGAGCACGAAGGAGGCGGAGGCGTGCCGCTCGGGGAGCAGCGCGAGCGCGCCGACGATGATCGCGACGCCGACCAGGTGCCACCACACGGAGACGCTGTTGAGGACGGCGACCAGGCGCACCCCGAAGGTGTTGAGCAGGCCGTGCGCCAGCAGGATGACCGCGAAGATCTCCATGGTGTGCGCGGGGGTGGCCGCGACGCCGAAGCGCAGTTCGAGGAACGCGTTGGTGAAGAAGGCGGCGCCGTAGTCGACGCTGGCGGTCACCGCGACCTGGCCGAGGAAGTTGAACCAGCCGGTGAACCAGCTCCAGGCCGGGCCGCTGCCACGGCTGCGGGTCAGCTTCGCGGACCAGTAGTAGAGCCCGCCGGCCGTCGGGTAGCTGGAGCAGATCTCGGCCATCGCGAGTCCGACGCAGAGCGTCAGCAGGCCGACCACCGGCCAGCCCCAGATGATCAGGGCCGGGCCGCCGGTCTTCATCCCCGTCCCGTAGAGGGTCAGGCAGCCGGACAGCACCGAGACGATGGAGAAGGAGACGGCGAAGTTGGAGAAGCCCGACATCGAGCGGGCCAGCTCCTGGGTGTAGCCCAGCTCGCGGAGGCGTTGTTCGTCGGCGGAGACCGGGGATCCCTCGGCGGAAGCGAGGGATTCGCCAGCGGAAACGGGGGAGGAATCCACCGGAAACACGGCGGGGCCAGGGTGGTCGGGTGAGCGTGCGTCGGTCATGGGCACCCCTGGGGGTTGAGGGTGTGCCGGGGTGCGCGCGGCCACGGCGGCGTGGCGCACCCGCCCCGGCGGGTTCGACGGTCGGACGGCTCTTCAATGGTCTAAAGTCAGACCATTGGGTGGGTGAGCAGCATCGTTCCGGCTGGACGGTGGCCGCGTCAAGGGCGGGACGGGAACGAGTGCGGGAGATCCGATCGCAGGTACGATTCCGGCGTGGACGTGGACGTAACACGTGAGCAGGCACGGCTCGACTGGGAGGCCGGGGCGATCTTCCGCCCGATCCGGACCGGCAACGCCTTCGAGGAGACCGTCGAACGACTGCTCCAGGCGATCAAGCTCGGCGTCTTCCGCCCCGGCGACCGGCTTCCCGCCGAACGCGACCTCGCCGCCCGGCTCGGCGTCAGCCGCGAGACCCTGCGCGAGGCCCTCCGCACGCTCCAGCAGGCCGACTGCGTCGAACCCCGCCGCGGCCGCTACGGCGGCACCTTCGTCACCTACCGGATGCCCGAACCGGACGTCGCCGACCTGCGCCGCGCCGCCCGCGACCTCGGCGGCGCCCTGGAGGACGCCCTGACCTACCGGCAGGTCCTGGAGGTCGGCGCCGCCGAGGCCGCCGCCCGGCGCCCCCTCTCCCCCGAACAGCGCGCCCACCTGGAGGACCGGCTCACCGAGCTGGACGCGGCCCCCGCCGAGCAGTACCGCCAGCTGGACTCCCGCTTCCACCTCGCCATCGGCGAACTCACCGGCTCCCCCGCCCTCGCCGCGGCCATCGCCGAGGCCAGGATGCGCCTCAACGACCTGCTCAACGCCATCCCCATGCTGGACCGCAACATCGAGCACGCCGCCGAACAGCACCGGGCCATGGTCCACGCCATCCTCACCGGCGACGGCCCCGCCGCCCGCCGCGCCACCGAGGAACACCTCGCCGCAACGGCCTCCCTCCTCCGCGCCTTCCTGGCCTGACACCACCCCCGGACCGATCGGCCGCCCGGACCGGTCCCTATCATGTGATCATGATGCTTGGGGTGGGTGTGCGCGGCGTGAAGGCCGCGTCGGTGGTCGGGACTTCGGTGCTGCTGGTGGGGGCGCTGGCAGGCTGCGGAGACGGATCCCGCTCCCCCGCAGGCGCTTCGGCGGCGAGCAGCAGTTCTGCCAGTGCGGCGCCCGGCTCGCTGCGGCTGACCGCCCCCGATTCCCTCCCCGGCGGCTACCGGGCGAAGGGCCCCGCCGACGTCCGGGAGAGCGATCCGGCGAGCCCGCAACCGCAGCCGACCGGCTACAAGAGCTTCGACGGAGCCCTGGTCGCCAGGTACACGACCGACACCGGTGGAGTCATGATGATCGGCGGCGCCTGGGGCACCGTCTCGGACCCGGGTGCCGTGGTGGCGTCGGCGGTCGCCGCGACCCAGGGCCCGCGGGGCAACTGGTCGGTCCCGCAGTCCGACGTCGACGCCCTGGACCCGCACGACCCGCACGGCCGACTCACCTGCGGAGCGTGGACGGAGTCGCTGCTGACCACACCCATGTGCTTCTGGGCCGACCACAGCACCGCCGGCTCCGTGAGCTTCACACCCTCGCCCCAGGGCAGCCCGGCCACCCTCGACCAGACCACCGCCGCCGAACACACCCGCCGCATCCGCGACGCGATGACGGCCCCGACGGGTGTCGGTGCTGATCATTAGGCTTCCGCCATGACCAGCGATCCCGGATTCACCTGCTCGTACTGCGACGCGCACCACGCAGAGCTGCCGATGAACTACTCGGCAACGGCTCCCTACGTCTGGGACCCGAGCTTCGACGGGGCCCCGGACTGCCTGCTCTCGTCGGACCAGTGCGTCATCAAGGCACAGCACTACTTCGTCAAGGGCCTGATCGAGATACCGGTCATCGGCGGCAACGACGTGTTCTCCTGGGGCGTCTGGGTCTCCCTGAGCCGCGAGAACTTCTCCCGCGCCGCAGACCTCTGGGACTCACCGGGGCGTGAGTCCGAGAAGCCGTACTTCGGCTGGCTGACCACCGAGCTTCCCGTCTACGCGTCCAGCACCGTCAACCTCAAGACCCACCTCCACACGAGGCCGATCGGTCAGCGCCCCCTCATCGAGCTCGAACCCACCGACCACCCCCTTGCCGTCGAGCAGCGGACCGGAATCACCCTGGCCCGCGTCCGCGAGATCGCCGAGGCCGTTCTGCACCCGGCCGACGACAACTCGTGACTCCACCAGGCAGCGGAGAGCCCGTGAAGCGGCTCTCGGCAGTGCCCGAGCGCGAGTACTTCGCACGCATCGGCCACAATGGCTCGTCGACGAGAACGGGACGGTCCGAAGCGGCCGGTCATTCGGTCAGTCGGTCGGCGAGGTTGGAATGGGCGGGGCTCCACGGTTGGGGCTTGCGCCGGGAGGGGGCTGGTAATGGGCATCATGAACAAGGCGGCCAGGACCGCGTGGTGGGAGGGCCTGCCGGCCGGTATCCGGGAGGAGATCGACGGGTACGTCCTCCAGGACTCCCTGCTCGGGGCGGTGCGTGTGATCACCAGCGTCGGCCTCGTGTCCCACGACATCGGGCTCGGTACCGCCCAACTGATCGCCGACGACCGGGCCCTCCACTACGGGGACCGGATCGCCCGCACCCCCGAGAGCCCGCTGGACCTGGAGTCGCTGGCGTACCGGGCGGCCGGGTGCGTCGGCCGTGTCGTGGTGGTCGAGGCGGTCTGGGACGGTGACACCGTCCACGACTGGTTCGTGCGGTTGCTGGCCGTCACCGCTGATCCCGCAGAGGATGTGCACCTGGCCACCGTCTACTGGTCGACGGCCGAGCGGTACCTGGGTGGGGAGGAGGGCCACCACCCGCGTCACCTGGCGGCGGTGGCCGCCGAGCGGGCCGGCCGCGCCCTTGCCGCCCACCTGTCGGTGCCCTTCCACTTCGCCAGTCCGGACACGCCTGATGACGAGGCGCCGCGCTGGCGGCCCTGAACCACGGTGAGGGTGGACACGTACCGACCCCGGGGTCGGTACGGCCCGGAGCGGCCTCAGCCGGCGGCGCCCGCCCGGCCGTCGCGCGCGAGCTCGACCCCGTAGCGCGAGGCGGCCTCCGCGAGGAGGTGGGTCATCCGGCGCGGCGGGATTCCGACGTGGTCGGCGACGGCTCGGTCGGCAGCGGTGAGGTCGCCGCCGAGGAGTTCGCAGGTGATCACCAGGGTGTTGTCCGGGAGCATGTGGCGGCGGGCCATCCGTTGCTGGACCTCCTCCATGCCCTCGCTCGCCAGTACGTCCCGCAGTTCCTCGATCAGCGGGGCCAGCCACCGGGCGCGCAGTGCGTACTCGCCGCGGTCGGCGAAGGTCGGGTGGAGCGCGGCGAGCAGGTGGGCCGGGTACTCCTCGACGGGTTCGGTGAACTGCGGGTGGTCCTTGGCGAATTCGCCCCAGTCGACCTCCAGTCCGCTGATCTGCTCCGGGAGGACCGGCCAGCGCGACCAGGACTCGTCGGACTGGGTGAAGACCTGCCGCAGCAGCGCGTAAGGAACCTCGGCGGTGCGGGAGAGCAGGATCGCGTCGTAGAGGTCCTTGCCCTGGGGGTGGCTGTCGGACACCAGCCACAGGAGCTTCCAGGCCAGGGAGAGCTCCGGCGTCGCGCCGAGCAGCGGTCCGGTGACGCCCGGGAGCCGGTAGGACTGCGGCGCGACGGGCAGGTGCTCGGTGAAGACGAAGTCGAGCTGGACGCTCCCGCCCGGGACGCCCGGCGCCGACCACGGCAGGACGAGCCTGCGCCCGGGGATCCGGCTGTACGTCCAGATCTCGTCGCTGAGCGCCTGGTCCGCGTGCAGCCGCACCTCGCCCGAGAGGCGTTCGGCGGCGGTGGCGAGTTCGCCGAGCATGCGCTCGGTGCGCTCGTCCTCCAGTTGCCACTCCACCGGGCGGACCACGAAGTCCAGGTGCCCGGCTCACGGGCCTGTTCGCCGTACCAGGCCCGCAGCAGGACGCTTCCGCGCAGCACCAGATGTTCGGCCCACGGCGAGCCGGCGACGGCGGACAGCACGGTGTCGAGCGCCTCGCGCCGCGCGGTGAGCCAGCGTTCGGCGAGCCCGGGGTCGGTGAACGCGGGCTCGCTGGGCCGGAGGGCGCGGGCGTACCCGGCGAGCGCGGGGTCGAAGACCGGCTGCTGGGTCACCGTCTCGTCGTCGATCGGGCGGAGGCTCCTGGGCAGGTCCCGGTCCTCCCGGACGTCCTCCGACGGCGGCTGCTTGGGCAGCAGGACGCCCTGCCAGGGGCCGTACCGCAGGTCCTCCCATGCCACGGGCGAATCGGGTCGGGGCTGGGACTGGGGCTGGTCCTCGGTCATATCGGCTCTCCTGCTCCGTACGGCCGGGCGCTGTGCCCGGGCTCGGTGATCCATCCCGCGTCCAGGCTCTCGTCACTGTCGACGACGACGAACTCGCGCTCCACCGAGGCCACTTCGCGGCCGTCGGCGGCCAGGTCCCGCAGCAGCGCGTCCAGCCGACGGCCCGCGGTGTCCAGGCCGACCAGGCGGCACCGCTGGGTCACGAACCACTCGCGCCGGCCGTCCTCGCGCGTCCGGCGCGGGTTGCGCGACAGGTGCGCGCCGTGCCGGACGGCCAGTGCGGTGAGCTCGGCGAACCGGGCCGGGTCCGCGGCAGCGGGCTGAGCCTGGGCCTCGGCCGGGAGCAACAGCTTGACGTGGTGCTCGAAGTAGCGGCCGGCCCCGTGCGACGCGGCATCCTCGTCCGAGGCCGGGACGCCCTCCGCCCACGGCGTGGCCTCGATCTTCGCCCGCAGCACGGCGAATCCGGCCCGCTCGACCCGGCCCCGGGCCCGGGCGGTCAGGACGGCGACCTCCTCCAGCGTGCCGTCGGCGCGCAGGGTGAGCATCGGCTGCGAGGGCGACGTACCGCGCTCCAGCAGGATGTGGGTGAACTTCAGTCCGTGACCGTCGGCCCACGCGGCCAGTGCGTCGGCCGCACCGGGCCCGACGGTCAGGTGCACCTCGAAGCCTCCCCGGACGGTGGGGGGAGCGGGCCGGGCGGGCCGGTCGTCAAGGCGCTGGTCAGGGTGGATGGCGAGCATGGGGATCATCCTGCCAAGCGCCTCTGACAACGGCCCGCGCTGGTCACGGGCGGCGAGTCCGGGGACGGCCTCCGTGGCCGTCGTCGGCGTCGGCCGGGCGGGTCACGCCCAGGGTGGGCCGCCCGTGCCCTCCGCCCAGCGGGCGAGGGAGCGGCGGTCGACGGCGCGGATGCCGACCTGTGCGCAGAACGCGGCGGCGGCCTTGGTGAACGAGCTGGTCGTCACCACGGCGGCCAGGTCGCAGCGGTGCACGTCGCGGTAGGTGCCGTTGACGCGCTGGACGTCCTGCGAGCCGACGAACGTCCGCGGCCCGTAGCGCTTGGCCTGGATCAGGATCCGCTGTCCGGTCGGGGTGGTGGCCAGCACGTCCGCCGCGAGGTCCCCGGCTCCGCCGACCACCGAGACCTTGGTGCAGCCGTCCCGTCGGCACAGGTCCGCCAGCGCGTGCTCGAACGCCTTCGGGCTCATCGCCAGGAACGGTCCGATGTGCCGCAGTTGCGCCGCACGCGTGTCCAGCTCCCGCTGCCGCGCCCGGACGCGCGTGCGCAGCACGGCGACGCCCGCCCCCGCGCCCGCGAGGACCAGCACGGCCACCAGCAGCAGGTGCTGGGCCAGCCAGTGCACCGCCACCGAGAGCAGCACGAGGACGATCACGGCCGCCACGCCCAGCAGCACCGCGTTGTCCCGCGCCTGCCGCAGCCGACGGGCCCGGCGCGCAGCGGTCGACCGGCGTCGCCGGACAGGTCCACGGGCCACGGCACTCCCCCTTTGCGCCACAGTGTTCGTGCGAGCGTAGGGTCCACCGGCACCCGGCCGCCTGCGATCTCGGTGAATTCCACCGGCCGCGGTGCCGAGTTGACCGGATCCGGGCGGCCGCCGACCGGAGAGCTGTGCGTTCCGGGCCATGTGGCAGAGCGGCAGCGGCAGCGACAGCGGGTAGTCACGGATCGGCAACTGCCGACGCCCGAACGCGCCCGGAGGGCTATGCTCCGCGTTGCTGACGATGCATCACAAAGCCCGAGGGGGCCGCAATGACGTCGGATCAGGACTCACCAGCCGGCCCCGGGGGGCCGACCCGCTTCGTCACCTTCTTCACCACACTGCCGGGGATCATCACCGCGGCCGCGGCTCTGGTGACGGCGATCGGCGGGGCCTTCTACGGTGGCACCCAAGCCGCCACGCCGAGCCCGACGGTGACGGTGACGCAGACCGAGTGGAGGTCACCTTCTCCCGCTCCCCCGACGGCCCCGGTGCCTCCGGTGCCCTCGGTCTCCGACACCGCCACCGTGTCACCCGTGTCCCCCGGGCCGACCGGCGCCGCCGGGGCACTGCGCGGGTCGTACAGCTTCCAGCTCCCCGCGCTCTACTACGCACCGCTGGGGCCCCAGAAGCCCACGCAGCCCGACATCGTCGGCGCCACCAACTCCAGCGGGGACATCTCGTGGAAGGCGGACCAGGGAGGGCAGCAGATCGAAGCCGGCACGTCGGAGAGGATGCTCGCCCTGCCGAACGGGAGCACGCCGACCTACCAGGCCTGCTCCACGGGGACCCAGTTCATCACCGGTGCGCCCAGCACGCCCGGGTCCGTCTTCTGCATCCTCGAGCGGCCGGGACTGATCGCGGGCGTACAGGTGACGTCTGTCAACGAGAATTCGCCGACCTACGTCACCCTCCAGGTGAGCGTGTGGCAGGGGCCCTGATCCGGCGCGTCGTGTCCGCGTTGGAGCCCCGGCGCCGGGGCCTGCGCGTCCACCGCATCGGGACCGCCGACCAGTAGCCGTGGCGGTAGCGGTCGCGGTAGCGGTGGACGCGCAGGCGGGTGGGGGTTGCTACTTCTGCCAGCCGATGGTCTCGGGCAGCGGGCTGTAGAAGATGGTGGCGCCGACGTTGGCGAGGCCCTTCTTGATGCCGTAGGTGGAGGGGCCGCTGTAGAGCGGCAGGAAGGCGTACTGCTGGAGGGCCTTCTGCTCCACCTTGTTGACGGCCTCGATCTGCTGCCCGAGGTCGGCGATCTGGCCGGTGGCGCGGATCTCCTGGTCGAGCTCGGGGGTGCCGGCGCCGGTGATGTTGGAGTCGCGGTCGGAGCAGTAGAAGTCGCACAGGTTGCGGGCGCCGAAGGGGTCGGTCGAGCGGTTGCCGGAGATGAACAGGTCGAAGCGGCGCTCGCTGAGCACCTTGGAGAAGTCGTTCGAGGAGACCTTGTTGATGTCCAGCTTCACGCCGACGGACTTGAGCATCGCGGTGAGCGCGGAGGCGGTGGCCTTCTCGATCGGGTCGTCGCCGAGCAGGGTGTAGCCGAGTGCGAGCTGCTTGCCGTCCTTGGTGCGGATGCCGTCGGGACCGGGCGTCCAGCCGGCCGCGTCCAGAGTCTTCCGGGCCTCGTCCGGGGCGTACTTCAACACGGCGGCGACGTTGTCCTGGTAGCCCTGCTGGAAGCTGTAGAGCACGGCGGAGCCGGGCAGCGGCTCGGTGTAGTCCAGGCCCTGGAACTGGATCTTCGCTATCTGCGGGCGGTCGATGCTCTCCTGCACCGCCTTGCGGACCTGGAGGTCGCCGAGGAGCGGGGACTTGGTGTTGAGGTACAGCGAGTACTCGAAGGGGCTGCCGCCGCTGCGGATCTCGGCGTCCTTGACGGCCTTCACCTGCTTGAGGTTCTCCGCGTCCACGGCGGAGGTGTAGTCGAGTTCGCCGTTCTTGAAGGCGTTGATCGAGGCGCCGCTCTCCAGGTTGACGTAGACCCGCTTGTCCAGCTTGCCCTTCCTGCCCCACCAGTTGGGGTTGCGCACGAAGGTGATGTTGCCGGAGTGGGCGTCCCAGGTGCCGACGGTGTACGGTCCGGTGCCCCACTCGGGGTGGGCCGTCTTGACGTACGCCTTGTTGAAGTTGTCGACGGTGGCGGCCTCGGGGTGCAGGAAGGTGGTGAACAGCGCCGACCAGGAGGGGTTGACGCCCTTGAAGGCGATGACCGCCTGCTTGTCGTCCGCGCCCCGGGTGACGGAGGTGATGCGGTCGTAGCCGTCGGTGGAGTTGGCCGCGTAGTCCTTGTTCGAGCCGTTGTTGGCCTTCCAGGTGGCCTCGATGGCCCGCCAGTCGATGGGGGTCCCGTCGTTGAACACGGCCTTGGGGTTGAGGGTGATGACGACCTTCTGGTCGCCGCCCTCGACGGAGACCTTCACGTCGCTGTAGTAGTCCGGGTTGTACTGGACCTCGCCGGTGGGCGAGTAGGTGATGGCGTCGGCGTTGTACCAGGACCAGATCCGCACGGAGTTCAGGGTCCCGTTGACGTTGAAGGGGTTGCCCTGCTCGTCGAAGGTGCCCGCGGTGGTGTAGGTGCCGCCGTCCTTGACGTTGTCGTACGGCTGCGGGTTGTAGTCGGTGACCGAGGACGCGACCTTGGCGGCGTTCTTGGCGTTCTGCCCGGCGCCTCCCGCGGAGGAGGAACCGCCGGAGGAGGACGAGGAGGAGCACGCGGTGGCCGCGACCGTGACGGCCGCGACGAGCGCGAGGGGCAGAGCGAGCTTCCGACGCATGGGATGTCCTTGTGGGAATCGGTGGGATCGGTGGGATCGGCGAACAGGGGAAGGGGCAGGGTGCTGCCGGGGCGGGGTCAGACCGCGTGGCAGGCGTACTGGTGGTCGGAGCCGTCCGGGGCGACGGCGGTCGCCGGCCGCTCGGTGCGGCAGCGGGTCCGTACGGCCTCGTCGGCCTCCCGGTACAGCGGGCAGCGGTCGACGAACACGCAGCCCTCCGGGAGGCGGGTGGCACTGGGCTGCTCGCCCGCGAGGACGATGCGCTCGCGGTGGCGCTCGCGTGCCGGGTCGGGCACCGGGATCGCCGACAGCAGGGCCTTGGTGTACGGGTGCCGGGGCCGGGCGAAGATCTCCTCGGTGGCGCCGGACTCGACGATGTGTCCGAGGTACATCACCGCGATGCGGTCGGAGACGTAGCGCACCACGGCCAGGTCGTGGGCCACCAGCAGGTAGGCCAGGCCCAGTTCGCGCTTGAGCCGGGCGAGCAGGTTGATGATCTCGGCCTGCACGGAGACGTCCAGCGCGGACAGCGGCTCGTCCAGGGCCAGCAGCTTCGGCTCCCGGGCCAGGGCACGGGCGATGCCGACGCGCTGGCGCTGGCCGCCGGACAGGGCGGCGGGGAAGCGGTCGCCCATGGCGCGGTCCAGGCCCACCACGTCCAGCAGCCGGGTGACCCGGGAGCGGACGGCCGCCCGGTCGGCGCCGGCGGCCTGGAGCGGTTCGGCCAGCAGGTCGAAGACGGTCAGGCGGGGGTCGAGGGCGTCCGTCGGGTCCTGGAGGACGATCTGGACGTCGCGCCGCAGCTCGCGTACCTGGGCCGCAGAGTGGAGGGTGGCGACGTCGGTGCCGGCCACCTCGATACGGCCGCCCTCGGGGGCGCGCAGCCGCAGCACCTCGCGCAGGGTGGTGGTCTTGCCGCTGCCGGACTCCCCCACCAGGCCCAGGGTCTCGCCCGCGCGCACCTCGAAGCTGACGTGGTTGATGGCGTGCAGGGTGCCCACCCGGCGCTTGAGGAGGGCGCCCTTGGTGACGGGGAACGTCTTGACCAGGTCCTCCACGCGCAGGACCACCTCGCCGACGGTCCGCTCCCCGGCGCCGGCCCGCGGTACGGGGGCGGCCTCCCCGGCCGGGTCGAGGGTTCCGTCGGCGATCTCCTGCGCGCGGTGGCAGGCGACGCGGCTGTGCTGCGGCCCGCTCAGAGCGGTCGGGCTCGCGGTGGTCGGGCCAGGGGCGGTCGAGTCAGGGCCCGGGGCCGTCAAGTCCACTGCGGTCAGGACCGGTTCGGTGGTCCGGCACACGTCCTGGGCCACCGCGCAGCGGGGCGCGAAGGGACAGCCGCCGGGCAGGCCGACCAGGGACGGCGGCTCCCCGCCGACCGGGATCAGGGGCCGTTCGACGCCGCTGTCCACGGTGGGGACGCTGGCCAGCAGGCGGGCGGTGTACGGCATCGTGGGGCGGCGGAAGAGCTCGTCGACGCTCGCGTGCTCGACGATCCGCCCCGCGTACATGACGGCGACCTCGTCGGCGTGGCCCGCCACCACGCCCAGGTCGTGGGTGATCAGGACGAGGCCGGCGCCGGTCTCGCGCTGGGCCAGGCGCAGCACGTCCAGGATCTGGGCCTGGACGGTGACGTCGAGGGCCGTGGTGGGTTCGTCGGCGACGAGGACCGAGGGCTTGTTGGCGATGGCCAGGGCGATGACGACGCGTTGGCGCATGCCGCCGGAGAACTCGTGCGGGAAGGACTTGGCGCGTTCGCGCGGGTCGGGGATGCCGACCAGGTCGAGCAGTTCCACCGCCTGCTCCCACGCGTCCTGCTTCGAGAGGTCCCGGTGCACGCGCAGGGCCTGGGAGAGCAGTCGGCCGACGCTGTAGATGGGCGTGAGCGCGGACATCGGGTCCTGGAAGACCATGCCGATGTCCTTGCCGCGCACCCGGGAGAGGGCCTTGTCGTCCATCGCCGCGAGGTCGCGGCCGCCCAGCAGGATCCGGCCGCCGAGGCGCGCGGTGGGCGGCAGCAGGCCCATGACGGCGAGGGCGGTGGCGGACTTGCCCGAGCCGGACTCGCCGACGATGCCCAGGGTGCGCCCGGGCAGCAGGTCGAAGTCGATGCCGCGCACGGCCTCCACCGGGCCGGCCTCGGAGGGGAAGGAGACCCGCAGGTCGCGTACGGAGAGGACGGGGGCGGGCACGGGGGCGGTACGGCGGTCGGGTACGGGGCCGGGTGTTGGATCGGCCGTCGGGGCGGCCGCGGGAGCCGCTGCGGGCCCGGTACGGCGGGCGGGTGCGAAGGTCATCGTCGGGCTCCTGCCGCGCCGGTGGTGGACGTGGGGTCGAGGGCGTCGCGCAGGCCGTCGCCGACGAAGGTCATCGAGACGGTGAGCAGGACGGTCAGCCCGGCGGGGAAGGCGAAGAGCCAGGGGGCGCTGGTGATGGTGCCCGCGCCGTCGGCGAGCATCGTGCCCAGCGACACGTCCGGGGTCTGCACGCCGAAGCCGAGGAACGACAGGGCGGTCTCGCTGAGCACGGTGGAGACCACGCCCAGGGTGAGGTTGACGATGAGCAGGGAGCCCAGGTTCGGGATGATGTGGCGCAGCACGATGCGCAGGGGGCGCACGCCCATGTACTCGGCGGCGCGCACGTAGTCGCGCTCGCGCAGGGACGTCGACACCGACCAGACCACGCGCGCGGTGGACATCCAGCCGAACACCGTCAGGACCAGGATGAGGACCCGCCAGTCGCCCGCCAGCCGGTGCGAGACCAGGGCGAGGACGAGGAAGGAGGGCACGATCAGCAGGAAGTGGATGACGGCGAGGGTGGCCTTCTCCACCCGGCCCCCGAGGTAGGCCGCGCCCGCGCCGACCACCGCGGCGATGGCGACGGTCAGCGCGGACACGCTCACCGCGATCACCAGCGAGCGCTGGAGGCCGTGCACGACGGCGGCGTAGACGTCGTTGCCGCCCTGGTTGGTGCCGAACCAGTGCTCGGCGCCGGGGGCCTGGGTCAGTGCCGAGAAGTCGGCGTCGGCGTAGCCGTACGGGGTGAGGAGGTCGCCGAGCGCGCTGAACAGCACGAGCAGCAGGAAGATCACCACGCCGGCGACGGCGGTCCGGTTGCGCAGGAAGCGCCGCAGGTAGAGGCGGCGACGGCCCAGGTAGCGCCCGTCGTGCCCGTCGTGCACGTCGGGCCTGCCGGTGGCGGGTGCGGCTGCCGTGGCGAGCGCGCCCTCGGAGGTCGCGTCGGGGCTCATGGAGGAGCTCACGGAGGTGCCCATCTCAGTTCACCCGCACTCTCGGGTCGAGGAGGACGGTGGCGATGTCCGCGAGGATCGCGCCGACCGCCGTCAGGGCGGCGGCGAAGGCGGCGGTCGCCACCGTGCCGTGGACGTCGTTCTTGCTGATGGTCTGGATGAAGTACTGGCCCATGCCGTTCCAGCCGAAGATCGTCTCCGTGAGGACCGCGCCGGTGAAGACCGCCGGGATGCTGAACGCCACGGACTGGGCGGTGGGGATCAGCGCGGTGCGCAGGGCGTGCCGGCGGATCGCCTGGGCGCGGGTGAGCCCGGTGGCCCGGGCGGTGCGCACGAAGTCGGAGCCGATGACGTCCAGCAGCAGGGAGCGCTGGGTGAGGTGGTAGCCCACGTACCCCGTCAGGGTGAGCGTCAGCGTCGGCAGGATCAGGTGCAGCAGCCGGTCACCGAGCGTCGCCCAGAACCCTTCCACGTCGGGCGAGTTCTCCCCCGCGACGTACAGGAAGTGCCAGCCGGCCTGCTCGTTCAACCGGATGGCCAGCAGCACCAGCGCGAGGGCGGCGATGGACACCGGGACGTTGAACAGCGCCATGGACACGGCCTGGGCCGCCCGGTCCCGCCAGCCGTACTGGCGCGAGGCGGTGTGGACCGCGAGCGCGACACCGACGACGACCGACAGCACGGTCGCGCCGATCACCAACTCGGCGCTGACCAGGGAGCGGTAGCCGATCTCCCCGTTCACCTCGACCCCGACCGGGGAACGGCCCCAATCGAAGTGCACGACCACGCCGGTCAGCCAGTCCCACCAGCGGTGGAGCAGCGGTTCGTGCGGGTCGAGGTTGTACGGGGCCAGGGCCCGGGACAGCTGCTCCTCGGTGCGGACCGGGCGCAGCTCCTTGAAGTTCGAGCGCGGGTCGAGGAACCAACTGGCCAGGAAGTAGGTGGCGTTGGTGGCCACGGCGATCACCAGGAGCCAGCCCGCCGCCCTGCGGGTCACGTACCGGAGCACGGAGCGCACCTCCCCACCAGGTGCGGCGGAAGCGCCTGGGGGACGTCGGGTCTGAGGGAGGTGCGCATGGCGGCAGAACTTCCTGGAGCTGGGAGTCGGACGGAGTCGGACGGCACGGTCGTGCGGATCCGAGTCTGTGTACGACTGGTGTCGTAGCGCCAGTGACCAGGGGACATGGACATGAGAACGAAACACCCCCGCAGCAGAGGGGCATCGAGCCCCATCGTCCGTTCACATTCGCGGGGGTCGGGGGGCTGGGGGGGCTGGGGGGCTGGGGGGCTCGGGTGCCCACCCGGATCAGGCGGTGGCGACGATGGCCCGGGTGACGGCCGTGACGGTCGGGGTCGGGCGGCCGGGGAGTCGGGCCACCAGGATCCGGCGGATCTCGGGCGGGGCGCCTTCGACGCGCAGCAGGCTCACCCCGGACGGCAGCAGCGGCGCGAGCCGGGCGGGCACCGTCGTCACCCCGAAGCCGCCGGCGACCAGGTGGAGCTTCGTCAGCCAGTCGCGCGCGGAGTGGACGATGCGCGGCCGGCCGGGCAGGCCGGGCCAGACGCCGAGCAGCGGCTCGGAGCCGGACGCGGGGGTGGCGATCCACCGGACGTCGAGCAGTTCGTCGACGTGCACCGCGGTGCGGCCGGCGAACCCTCCGGTCGAAGGCGCCGCCAAGAGCAGTTCGGTGTCCGCGACGGTCTCCACGTGCAGGCGCGGCGACTCGCCGTCCACAGGGCGGTGGGGCGGGCGGGAGGTCAGCACGGCGAGGTCGATCGAACCCGCGCGCAGAGCCCGGACCAGGGTGGGCGTGGCGCCCTCGGTGGTCGTGACCGTGATCTGCGGGTCGGTTGCCGCGAGGCGGGCGAGCGCAGGGGGCAGGAGGCCCGCGCCCGCGCTCAGGAACAGTCCGAGCCGCAGCACTTCGGCCTGCGGGGCGGTGCCGGTGAGGTCGCGCTCGGCCGCGGTCAGGCTGTCCAGGATCGTACGGGCGTGGCGCAGCAGGGTCAGGCCGGCAGGAGTGAGCCGCACTCCGTCGGGGCGGCGTTCGAACAGGGCGGTGCCCGCGCTCCGTTCGAGGGAGGCGGCCTGGCGTGAGACCGCCGACTGGGTGTAGCCGAGCCGGGCGGCGGCTGCGGTGAAGCTGCCGGACTCCGCGATCTGTCGCAGGACCCGCAGGCCGGTACTGGAGACGTCCATGCCGCATACGCATACCACACATGCCCGATCGTCGCTTCCCGCATGCCCCTCGGGCTCCTAGGGTCGATCACGACGAGCACGGACGGAGACGTCCGGAGACGTCCGGAGACGTCCGGAGACGGATGAACACGACCATGGACGAACACGGAGGCTCACACGTGCGAGCAGCAGTCCTGACGCGGTTCGGTGCCCCGCTCACGGTGCGGGAGGTGCCCGACCCCGAGGCCCGCGGCGGCGAGGTGGTGGTCCGGGTGCTCGCCGCCTCCGTGGCCCCGTACGCGGCCGAGGTGTTCGGCGGCGAGCGGAAGTACCCCCTCGTGCCGCCCGTCGTGCCCGGCATCGGCGGCGTGGCACGGGTCGTCCAGGTGGGCCCGGACGCCACCCGGCTGCGGGTCGGCGACCTGGTGTGGTGCGACTGCACGGTGCGCTCCCGGGACGACGCCCTGACGCCCGACATCACGCTCCAGGGCTGGAGCTCGCGCGGCGAGGGCGGCGCCCGGCTCGCCCGGTACCTGCACGACGGGTCCTTCGCCGAGCTCATGCGGGTCCCGACGGAGAACGTCTACCCGTTGCCCCCGGCGGCCGGGGACGACCCGGCCCGGTGGGCCGCGCTCGGCGTGCACGTCATCCCGTACGGCGGGCTGCTGGCCGGCGGGCTCGCGGCCGGTGAGACGCTGCTCGTCAGCGGGGCGACCGGCAACCTCGGCAGCAGCGCGGTCGCACTCGCGCTGGCGATGGGGGCGGGCCGGGTGGTCGCCCCCGGCCGCAACCGGGCCGCGCTCGACCTCCTCGCCGACCGGTTCGGCCCCCGGGTGCGCCCCGTCCCGCTCACCGGGGACGAGGCCGACGACCGCACGGCGATGGTCGCGGCGGGCGACGGCCCGATCGACATGGTGCTCGACCTGCTACCGCCGAGCGCCCCCAGCTCGGTCGCGCGCACGGCGGCCATGACCGTGCGCGAGTACGGGCGCGTGGTCCTCATGGGCGGCGTCGGCATGCTCGGTGGCGACGACCTCGCACTCCCCTACCCGTGGCTCATGCGCAACTCGGTCACCGTACGCGGCCAGTGGATGTACCCGCGCACGGCGAACGTCGGCATCATCCGGCTGCTCGCCTCGGGCGCCCTGGACCTCGCCCCCGAACGGGTCCGGCCGTTCGGCCTCGACGCGGTCAACGAGGCCGTCGCGTACGCCGCCTCGCACGGCGGCCCGTTCGACCGCACCGTCCTCATCCCGTCGCCCCGCTGAGGGGTGTCGTGGGCCGGTGGCGACGGCGCGGGGGGCGGTCCGAAGTCGGCGGGACCGCCCCCGCGCCGTCAGCGTCCGTCCGCCCTCCGCCCTCCGCCCGCTCAGGCGGCGCCGAGCAGGGACGCCAGGGCGCCGGCCGTCTCGGGGTGCCGGCCGAGGAGCGCCGAGCCCGCCGGGGTCGGCGGCGCCGTCCAGGACCCGTCGCAGCCCAGGAGGGCGGCGAGCGCGTCGCAACCGGCGGGGTGCGCTGCGAGCAGGGCGGAGCCCCGGCCGGCGGTGCCGCCGCCGGGCTGGACCGGCTGGGGCGCCGGTGCCAGCCACGGCGGCACCCAGGTGTCCAGTTCGGTGAGCCGGCCGGGGAAGATGCGTCCGGCCTCCTTGGTGAGCTTCGGGGCGAGCTCGGCGCCGCCGCTGCGCAGGGTGGTGATCAGGGTCGGCAGCCACGGCAGCAGGACCGGGTCGGGCAGGCGGGCGAAGGCATGCGAGACGGCCTCGACGACGAGGTCGACCAGGCTGGGCACCGGCTCCAGCGCGTGGAGCAGCCCGCTGAGGTAGCGCGGGTAGGCGGGCAGCAGGAGCGGGTTGCCGAGCAGTTCGTCGCAGCGCTCGCGCAGGTCCTGGCGGGTGAGGTGGCCGAGGTGGACCCGCGCGGCCCACAGCAGGGCGCGCTTGGACTGGTCCTGCGGGTCGGACCGGGCGACGGCGAGTTCGAGTTGGGCGCGGTCGCCGCCCAGGGACAGGGCCAGGCCCTCCATGCTGAACAGGAAGCTCAGCATGGCCGCGACCTGGCGCACCGTCGCCGTCTCGTCGGTGAACGCGGTGGGCAGCAGGGCGCAGTAGTGGGCGTACCCGGCCTCGGCGAACCGCTCGATCCACCGGGGCAGGACCGGCTCGCCGGTCCGGTAGAACGCCAGCAGCCTCCGGACCCGGCGCAGCACCTCGGGGGCGCCGTCGACGCTGCGCTCGGTGGTCAGCACCTGGAGGGCGCGGGCGCCGAGTTCGTCGGCGAGCCGCCGGCTGCCGAGGTACAGGGTGGCGTCCTCCACGGTCCGCAGGACGACGGCGGCGTTGGCCTGCGGGGCGTTGGCCTCCCGGCGAAGCCGCTGCTCGAGGACCTGTTCGAGCGTGACGCCTTCGTAGCCGAGCTCGATCAGGGCGCGCTGGTGGGTGCCGAGCGAGAGGTCCCAGGACTCCTGCTTGGGTTCGTCGCCGAGGGTGCGCTCGCCCATGATCGGGCGGGCGGCGTCGGGGATCAGGTGGCGCAGCATCCAGAGCACGTCGGAGCAGGGGCGCAGGTCGGGCTGGGACTTGATGTCCAGCAGCGCGCGCTTGACGCCGCGGGCCTGGAGGTTGAGGCCGAGCGGGGCGAGGCGGTCGTGGACGTCGCGGGCCAGCGGGGGCAGCGACTCGTAGCCGACCTGGCCGATCCGGTCGCCGCCCATCATGATCTCGACCAGGCGGCGGACGTCGCGCCGGCCGGGCACGGTCTCCTTCTCGATGCAGGTGACGGCCGCGTCCTGGAAGTCGTACGGGGTCGGGCGGGCGCGGTCGCGCATGCCCGCGAGGAGGATGGACGTCTCGTACACGGCGATGGCGTCGGCGGTGGAGGCGAGGTAGCCGTTGCGGCGGGCCGCGCGCACGATCTCCACGGACCAGCCGAGCAGTTCCTCCTGGTCCAACTGGTCCAGAGCGGGCGGTCGTTGCAGGAATCCGGCCAGCTTGTCGGTGCTGTCGCCGTCCGCGACGGGGACGAGGACGGCCGCCTTGCGGGCGCGGGTGGCCTTCGCCCCGGCACCGGCCTGGCCCTTGAGCCGGTAGGGCTGGACCCGGGTGCGCTTGAGGTTCTTCCCCCACTGGGCGGCGGCGATCGACACCGACCCGCCTTCGAGGCCGAACTGCCTCTCGATGGCGGTGTGGCTGGAGGGGATCAGGCCGTACTGCCACTCGGTGGCGGTGCGCGGGGGCACGGCGAAGGTGTCGGTGCCGTGGAGGCCGAACTCCTCGACCCGGCTGGCGGCGTGGAAGGCGCCGCAGACGTAGACGCTCTGCGCCGGGTCGGCGCCGGTGGCGGCCAGGTGCTCGCGGATGCGGGTCCACATGTACCGCTCGCGGTCCTCGTCCACCCGCACCCGGTCCGGGTCGCCGGGCGCCAGGCGGCGGAAGAGGCTGCCGATCAGGAACATGACCTGCCGGTAGGTGTCGTGGTCGGCGTCGCCGAGCGGCCCCTCGACGTACTGGTGCCACCACTCCGACCAGTGCCGCACCTTGCCGTGGCGCAGCAGGTGCCGTTCGAGGTCGGCGAAGCGGGGCCGCAGGTCGCCCAGTTCGACGCCGACCGCGCCGCCGTGCAGTGCGGCCTCCTCGGAGGCAGCCGCGCCCACGTCGGCCTGGCCGGCGGCGGCCTCCGCAGCGTCCGAGCCGTCCGAGCCGTCCACGGTGTCCGGGGCGTCCGGGCGGGGCTGCCACTGGAAGACGTGGTCCGAGGACCGGTCGACGAGGACCAGGTCCACGCCGGGCGTCTCCAGCGCGTACGCGATGGCCTGGTACTCGGCGGAGGCCTCGGTGATCGGCGCGACGACGGACAGCGGCGCCCAGTCGGCGGGGAACCCGTCGATCCGGGTGGCGAAGGCCTGGACGGCCACCGGCAGGCGGCAGTTGCGCAGCTCGGTGAGCAACGGGGCCATGTCCTCGCACAGTTCGAGGAAGACCGTCCTCGGCTGCCGGGCACGCAGGTGGCGGGCCATCGCGGTGGCGGAGGCCGGCGAGTGGTGGCAGACGGGGAAGATCTCCAGCGGCTCGCGCAGGGCGCGCTCGACGTCGCTCACGAGGCCGAGGAGGATGCCGTCCAGGGCGCCGGGGCCGTCGGCGAACTCGGCGGCAGCCGCGTCGAGTTGGCTCCGCAGCGCGCTGAACGTGTCGGGGCCCGGGTGCCCGCCGGCGGCGGGCACCCGGGTGGAGGCGCGGCTCATGCGAGCGCCTTGAGGGTCTCCAGGCCGGCGGCGAGGAACTGCGGCCACTCGCCGCCCTCCTGCTCGCTGCGCTGGTGGACGGTGTTGGCCAGGTACTTGGTGAGGATGCTGGTGTCCTCGGGCGCGCGGCGGCTGAGCGAGGCGACCAGGGAGGAGCCGAGGGCGTGGGCGGTGAGCGCGCGCTCGCCGAAGAAGTTGCTGTGCAGGATGGCGTCCTCCAGTACGCCGATCTGCTCCGCGGTGGACAAGGCCGACTCCAGCCGCTCGTCGTCGCTGCCCGCCGCCGTCGCGACGGCGCGCAGGTCCTCGAAGGAGCGCAGCAGTACGTCCAGCAGGGTGGGCGGCACGTCCAGTTCGATCTGGTGGCGGCGCAGCAGTTCCTCGGTGCGGAAGCGGACGATCTCCGCCTCGCTCCGCTTGTCCGTCACCACCGGGATCTGGACGAAGTTGAAGCGCCGCTTGAGCGCCGACGACAGGTCGTTGACGCCGCGGTCGCGGCTGTTGGCGGTGGCGATCACCGCGAAGCCGGGCTTGGCGAACACCGTGCCGTCCTCGCCCTTCAACTCGGGCACCGACACGTACTTCTCGGAGAGGATGGAGATCAGCGCGTCCTGGACGTCACTGGTGGAGCGGGTGAGCTCCTCGAAGCGTCCGATCGTGCCGGTCTCCATCGCGGTCATGATCGGCGAGGGGATCATGGACGCGCGCGACTGGCCCTTGGCGATCACCATGGACACGTTCCACGAGTACTTGATGTGGTCCTCGGTGGTGCCGGCCGTACCCTGCACGACCTGGGTGGAGTTGCGGCACACGGCGGCGGCCAGCAGCTCGGCGAGCCAGCTCTTGCCGGTGCCGGGGTCGCCGAGCAGCAGCAGGCCGCGGTCGGAGGCGAGCGTGACGATCGCCCGTTCGACCACGCTGCGCTCGCCGAACCACTTCTGGGCGGTCTCGCGCTCCAGGCCGTCGGAGGGCTCGGAGCCGAGGACGAAGGTGCGGATCATCTTCGGGGACAGCCGCCACGTGGACGGCTTCGGGCCGGAGTCGACCGACTCCAGGTAGTCCAGCTCGTCGGCGTACTTGGTCTCGGCGGGGGCGCGGAGCATGTCGGACATCGGGCAGGAGCCTTTCTGCGGCGTGGGATCGGGGGATGAACGGGTGCGGCGCGGTGCGGCGCTCAGGTCAGGAACGTCTTGAGCTCGTGGACCAGCTTGTTGATGTGGCCGGAGAGCACCGGGGTGCCCTGGTCCTTGAACCGCTGGCGGAACCACGGGTTGACGCTGCCCCGGCCCGCACTCGTGACCGAGCCGACCGGGATGAACTTCACACCGGAGCGGTGCACGGCGGCCATCTGCGCGAACAGCTCCTCGCCGCGCCACTCGTAGAAGTCGGAGATCCACACGACGGCGGTGTTGACCGGCTCGGCGATCTTCGGCTGGGCGAGGGCCATGGCCACCGTACCGTCGGTGCCGCCGCCGAGCTGGGTGCGCAGCAGCGTCTCGAACGGGTCGTGGACCCACGGGGTGAGGTCGACGGCGCGGGTGTCGTACGCCACCAGGTGGACGTCGACCTTGGGCAGGCCGGCGAAGATCGAGGCGAGGATGGTGCAGTTGACCATCGAGTCGACCATCGAGCCGGACTGGTCCACGACCACGATCAGGCGCTGCGGCGTCGTCTTGCGGGTGGTGTGCCGGTAGTAGAGCCGGTCGACGTAGAGCCGCTCGTCGTCGGGGCTCCAGTTGACGAGGTTCTTCTCGACCGTGCGCTTGAGGTCCAGGTTGCGCCACACCCGCTTCGGCGGCACCGAGCGGTCCAGCTCCCCCGCCGTGGCCTTCTCGACCTGGGTGCGCAGCACCTCGGCGACCTCGTCGACGAACCGGCGGATCAGGGCCTTGGCGTTGGCGAGCGCGGTGCCGTCGAGGTTGCCCTTGTCGTGCAGCAGCTGCTCGATCAGCGACATGCTCGGGGTGAGGCGGGAGGCGAGCTTGCTGTCCGCGAGGACTTCGCGCAGGCGCATCCGCTTGACCAGATCGGCCTCGATGGCGGCGAGTTCGGGTCCGATCACGGGGATCAGCGTGGACAGGTCCGGGGTCCCGGGGGTGCCGGGGGTCCCAGGGGTGCCGATCCCGGTACCGGCGTGACGGCCGAGGCCGGCGTGGCGGCCGGCGCGCAGCTCCCCGGGCTTGCAGCCGAGGGCGCGCTCCAGCCATCCCGCGTCGGACTGCCAGCGGGAGAGCTGGCCCGCGGTCACCGTGCCGGAGCCGGTGGCGAGGGCGTTGAGGAGGATCTTGGAGTACAGGGCCGCGCGCCGGACCTCGGCGGCCCGGTCGCGGGCCCCGACCGGGCCTGCGGCGTCGGTTTCGGTGTCGGTGTCGGCGTTGGCGTCGGCGTCGGTTTCGGTGTCGGTGCCCGGCGCCAGGAGGCCGTCGAACTCCGCTGCCAGGCCGGGGTGGCGCTGGACGAGCGAGTCGATGGACGTACGAGGGTCCAGCAGGCCCGCGGGCAGGCCCAGGTCCTCGACGACGGCCAGGCTCGCCGTCTCCAGCGCGGGCTGCTCCGCCGGGTCGAACAGGCGCGCCAGCAGCTGCCAGTACAGCACCTGTCGGCGGTTCCCCTCGCGGTCCGCGAGAGCACCGCCGTTCCCATCGGTGGTGGTGGTGATGGAGGAGGAGGTCATGGGTCCGTTCACTTCCGCAGCAGCTTGCCGGCGCGCTCGCGCAGCACGGTCACCGTCTCGGTCGCTGCCGCCTCGGCCTTGCCGCCGTTCTTGTCGGTGGTGCCGCCCGCCCACGCACCGGCGTGCAGGCCCACCGTCCGGCGCTTGACGGTGGATTCGACGGCCAGTGGCTGGAGGACGAAGGCCCCGGCGTCCCAGCGCAGCAGGCCGATGCACGCGGTGGACGCGGCCACCGCCTGCGGCGTGAGCGGGCCCGCCACCGGGATGCGGTCGGTGTCGACGGCGAGCGGGTGGCCGGCCAGGTCGAGGGTCAGCACCCCGTCCTGCTCCCGGGCGGTGTAGCCCTCCAGGAAGACCGGCTCGGCCAGGCGGACCGGGTGGCGCTCCAGCGGCGCGACCGGCGCGCCCACGGCCGTGGGCAGCACGACCCGGGCGGTGGCGAACGGGTCGGCCTCGGCCGCGGTGCGGGCGAGGTCGTCGCTCCACAGCAGGTCGCCCTCGGCGGTGAGCGGCATGTCCGTGACCGTCACGGCGCGGCCCTCGCCCGCCGCCGCCAGGAGCGACATCCGGGGGCGCAGCAGCTGCCAGACCCCGGCGCCCAAGACGCTGTCCGGCT
Source organism: Kitasatospora sp. NPDC059827 (assembly GCF_042731675.1). Classification (NCBI taxonomy): domain Bacteria; kingdom Bacillati; phylum Actinomycetota; class Actinomycetes; order Kitasatosporales; family Streptomycetaceae; genus Kitasatospora; species Kitasatospora sp. NPDC059827. Next base: position 54,602 of record NZ_JBHWIV010000048.1, read on the forward strand.
TCGGGACCGACACCGACGCCCGGACCAGGCGGGGCGCGGAACCGTCCGCCGGCTCGAACACGGCGTGGACCTGGGCCTGTGCGGCCGTCGCGTGCTCGTGCAGGTCGACGCCGAACGGCAGCAGCCGTCCGGTGACCGTCTGCGGGTCAGGGAGAGTGCCCGCACCGGGAGTCGTCAGCAGCACTGCCCGCGACCACAGGTCGGCCCAGCGGCGGACCGGGACGCGTTCCAGACTCGCTCCCGGGCAGGACGCGGCGAGTTCGCCCGCGAACCCGTCCAGCAGGACGGCGAGGCGGCGCAGCTGCGGGTCCGGGAGCATCGCGGAGACGAGCTGCGCCGAGGCCGACACGAGGTCGTGGTCCATGCCGAGCCAGCCGGTACGGGCCAGGTCCGCGAGCCAGGCGCGGACCGCGGTGAGCACGTTCGACGCGCCGCCCGGGCCCTCGGCGGGCACCGTCCACGGGGCGGTGGTACGACCGGTCGCCTCGCCCACGACGCCGTGCAGCGCGTCGTGGGCCGCACCGAGCAGGGCCGTACGGGCGGCCGCCAGGGCCAGCAGGTGGCCCTCGTCCGCGGTGCCGGCGGCCGCCTTCTCGGCGGCCTCGGCGACGAGGGCGGCCAGCGGCGAGTCCGCGACGGCCCCGGCGAGCTCGGCCAGCGCCTGGGCCTGGGCGGGCCGGGGCCGCACCAGGCCGTCGGACATCGCCCGGTCGAAGGCGTCGACGACAGCGAGCGCCTCGTCGAGGCCGCCGACCGGCGCGTGGAGGAGGTCGGTGCGCATCACGCCACCGCCCGGGTGGTCGGGAACCAGTGCATGTCCGGCAGCGGGGTGGTCACCGGCTCGAACTCCAGGTACTCCAGGTGGTTCAGGAACCGGGTGAACACCGCCGCCGCCGGGGACTCGGCGGCCTTCACCGGGCGGGTGGCGGTCATCGCACCGGTGATGACCGGGGCGGTGGCCTCCTCCGTACCGGTGTCCACCCGCAGGTAACGGGCGACACGGTCACCGCCGAACTGCACCACGGCCTCGCCGACCAGCGCCTCCAGGTGCTTGCAGTAGCCACCCCGGGCACCGCCGCACGGACGGTTGTTGTTGGTGCTGCACGAGAACGCGAAGGAACCGGCCTCGACGGCCGACACGTAGACCCGGCCGATGTCCGAACCACTGGACACCACACCCTGCAACCGACCGTCCGCCAACTGCACGAACGGCACCTTCGCGAGCTTGCGGGGCCGGGCGGGCGGAACCACCCGGACCGTACTCGAACCTTCCCAGGCAGGCAGAAGCACACCATCTCCAATGGGGTTGGGGGGACAGCGCGCCGCAACACGGCGGCAGCGCTTGTGGTGATGAACGTAGCGGTGACCACCGACAACCGGGCCCGCCGGACCGGCCCGGCCCATCACCCGGCGCCGCGGAAGGACATCGACGCCCGTACCGGCGGGGAGCGCCCGTCAGCTCCCGGCAGAATCGAGCTCTCCCCGTCCGCATCCACGCGCCCGCGGCACGATGTCCGTCGCCCCTTGACTCCTCGACAGCCCTGCTCAACAGCCCTGCGTTCCCCAATGGAGCGTCAGGGCCGGGCAGTCAGGGTGTCAGCTCGTGATCGGGGTGTCCGGTCAGCCCGCCGTGGGCCTCGTGCGTGACGACGATCTCGGGCCGCACCTCGCGCAGGATCCCGACGGGTTGTCCGACCACGACGTCCAGCGGCGCGTCGCACAGCCGCGGCCGTCCGGGGGCGGAGTCGGGCTGGGCAGCGGCACGGATTCCTCCCAAGGGGATTGCGGCGTGGACCGGTCGGCCGCACCGAACACGCGCATTGTCCGCCCCTTTCGCGCCGGGGACTCAGGGCATTAACCCGACGCGATGCGGCCGGTCAACCCGGCACCACCTCGGGTTGACCATCTGTTCCCCTGTGCAGGAACGCCATCGGTCCCTCACGCGACCGTGCGGGACCAATGGCGTTTTCGCTGGTCAGGCGGGGCTACGGCAAGGGGCCGAGGTCGCCGTGGACAACGGTCTCGGTGATCAGGGGACGGTCCCAGAGGGCGAGGATCTCGTCGGCCAGGTCCACGACGGGCCGCGGGTCCGCTCTCCCGGAGGTCTCGATGGAGGCGGCCAAGAGGCTGCGCGGGACCGCTCCGGCGTCCAGCAGGATCCGCCAGTCCCCGGGCGCGAGTTCGAGGAACTCCAGTCCGGTCAGTGCGGCGATCTCCAACGGGTCGGCCAGTGTGCCGGGGTAGGCGCAGAGCGTGCGCAGACGGGGCAGCCCGACGACGGGGGCGAGGCTGAGGGGCGTGCCACTCCATGCCCCGATTCTCAGGACTTCCAGGGCGGGATGGGCGGCGGCCTCGATGCTCCCGATGCTCCGGTCGTGGACGATGGCCGTCACCGGCCGCTTGTCCCACCGGTGTCCGGTGTACCAGTCCCGTTCGGGGCCGAGGACCAGGTCGGTGAGCGATTCGGCCCACAGTGACGCGCCGATGCTCTGCTCGTGGTCGAGCACGATGACCTGGCCGAGGTGGCCGCGGGGGCCGGGCGTCAGGTCGACGGCGACCATGTCCCCTCCGCCGGTGCCACCGAGGACGATCCACCCCGGAGAACCGACCAGGTCCTGTACGGCGTCGTCGGGTCCGGTGAGGACGGCCCCCGTCGCCGCGTGCTCCCAGCGGAAGTGCGAACGGTAGGACAGGTCGGCGACGGCGAGGTACTCCAGGGAGCTCAGCTCGAAGCCGACCGCGCCCCAGACGTGCTCCGCTGCCGCGTAGTCGTCCTGCCAGTCCTCCCACCGTGCGCGCGTCACCCGGTAGAGCGCCTTGACCTCCTCGGGAAGCGCGAGGCCCAGCCGCTCCTCCGCGGCGGCGATCTCCTCCTCGGTGGCGCCGATCGCATCCGGTATCCGCTCGCGCAGGGTCCGTTCCAGCAGTGCCGCGTCCGCGGACGCGGCCGGCCGTGCCCCGTCCGAGGGTTCCGGCAGGCGGCGCCACGGCTCGGGAACCGCGCCCTCGACGAGGGTCAACGCGCCCACAGGGCCGCCGAGGCCACGATCGGCTGCCGGGCTGCGATCGAACAGCCGTAGAACCGCCGCTCCGCTCGGCGGGATCTCCACGGAGAAGCCGACGTCGGCCACGCCGGCCCCGGCGAGCGCGTCCCGCACCCGTTCGATCGCATCGTGCTCCTCCTGGTTGTCCGACACCAGCAGGGCCCGACCGGGCGGCGGGTAGCGCCACTTCACGGGCACGCTGTACGAGCCGCAGCCGATATCGCCCGAGACCTGGCCGCCCGGCACGGCGAGCGCCTGCGCGTTCACGGTCCGCAGGAGCCGCAGCAGCGGCTCCCAGGTCTCGAAGTCGTACAACGAGGACAAGTGGGCCTCCGATTGGTGCGGTGATCGCGATGCCAGCGATTATGCTCGCGACCTGCGACAACCCCACCGACAGGCGAGCACGGGAGAGAGACGGCCCGGAGCGGCCACGGTCAGCGCTTCCCCTTCCCGATCCGCGGACGCAAGGCGGGCGGGCGGGCGGGCGGACGGGCAAGGCCGCCCGTTCTCGTCACCGGACTTCTCCAGCAGGCAGGACCCTTCGGCCAAACCACGATTCAGGACGGCGGATTCATCATCAGGTCGTCGGGAACAGAGACCCGCAGACCTGCCCGCATCCGCGCGGCTCTGGTCAATGTCAGTGGCACCGGGCAACCTGTGCGTATGCGTGCCCCGAGAGTTCAGTGCCCGGCCTGCGAACGGCCGGTAGCCCTCATGCCGACCCGCCGTGCCGGCTACGGCGTGATCCATGACCACAAGCGGGACCGCCGCTCCCTCATCCTCTGCGAAGGCAGCATGAAGCAGGTGCCGCTGGCCGATGCCGTCGTCCGGCAGGACGCCCTCCCGGGACTCGGCGGGGCGGACGGGGTCGAGCCCACCCTCTTCTGACCTCGGTAGCCCACGGACAGCGCCGTCGAACGGACCGGCAGGACCCCGGGGTCCTGCCTCCGCGCCGCTAGAGCTTCCCGCCGGCGGCCGGGCCGGTGGCACGGGGGTGCACGGCGTACAGGGCTCGCACGTGGTCGGTCCAGAACTTCTCCTTCTCCGCCTTCGAAGCGCCGAGCGACAGGAGCCCGAGTTCCTGCGCCAGGCGGTAGAACCCGGGGCCGGCGTCGTTCAGCCCTTCGTACTGGACCAGCGCGGAGAGCATCGGCTCCTTCCCGGTACGGCCGGCTGCCGTGACGAGGCCCAGCAGGTGGCCGACGGCCGCCCGGTGCCCGGCCTGCGAGAAGTCGAATCCGGGCTGCCCCGTCCGCTCCACCAGGGCCGCGTTCAGCTTGGTGTAGGTCGTCATGCCGCCGCTTCTGGCGACCTCGGCCAGGTAGTCGCAACCGGCCTCGGTCAACTCGTCCCATTCGAGCTCGGTTCGGCCGTACCTCTGCACGTGCATCACCGTCAATCATCTTGTAGTTGAGGGGTGTTGACCCTACCGGAGCTCGGGCCCGGTTGAAGCACACTCCCTCCGCGCACCAGTCCCGGCCCGCGACCGCCCGGCGCGCCGGGCCCCGGGCCGTCTGCCCTTGCTGTCAGTGCTCCGCGGAAGACTGGACCGTACGGAGCTGTCCCGACCGCGGATCGGCGGTCGGCTCCGAGGGAGGGAACCCCCCATGAGGACGTTGCCCGGTGTCGCCGAGCACGGCGGATTCGACGCCCTGGTCATCCGCACCGACTACCACGACGAGGCCGGCTGGCGGGCGGTGGTGGCGGAACTGGGCAAGCCCTGGGGAGACCGGCGCTACGAGCCGCTCGTCCACTTCGTCGACGACCCTGTCTGGGCGGACGCGACTGCCGACGAGGTGGCCGCGGAGGTCCGCTCCGGCGAAAACCCGAGCGTTGTCTTCCTCGCGGACCGCACGACGATGCGGTCCGCGCCCCGCACGCTCCTCGCGGTCACCGCCGTCCGGCGTGAGGACCATGAGGACCACGAGGAGGACGGGGAGGACGGGGATTACGCCCTGACGACCAGGTACGGCCGTTCCTTCCGCACCCTCCCGACCGGCGTCCACGAGATCCACGCGAACCTGAGCATCGCCAACATGGGCTTCGAGGAGTTCGCCAGGGCCGCTCAGGACGACCCGGACGGCATCTTCCGGTCCTTCTGACCGGAACCGGAACCGGAACCGGACGCCGGGCCCGTGGCGGGCGCGGCGCTGTGGCGCGCGCCCCGTGGGCGCTCCCGCGCGCCCACTACCGTGCGGCACCGGGGTGGGCGAGGATGAGCGGCCGACCGTGTCCCCTACGCGACCGAAGGGAACCCGCATGGGCAAGCACGAGAAGCCGGCGCCGGACCCCGGAACGGGCACCCCGCCGCCCGGGAACAACGACGGGCAGGTCCCGCCCCCGCCGCCGGGCACCGGCACGCGCCGCAAGTAGCGCACGGTGACGGACGACGAGGACCTGGCGGGTCGCCGGGCACGCCTGGACGCGGTGATGGAGCGCGACGGGGCGTGGCCGACCGCGTCCCCGTGGGTGCGCGAGGCCATGGCGGCGGTGCCGCGCGACCGCTTCGCGCCGGACCGGCTGTGGCGCTGGGACGGCCGGGCCTACGTGCCGCTCGACCGCACGACGGACCGGCGCGGGTGGGCGGACGCACTGTTCGCCGGCGTCCACGACGCGGCCGTCACCCAACTCGACGGCGGCCTGCCGTCCTCGTCGCTGTCCGCGCCGTCCGTCGTGGCGGACATGCTGGACAGCCTCCGTCTGGAGCCCGGCCACCGGGTGTGGGACATCGGCACCGGGCAGGGGTGGACGGCGGCACTGGCCGCGTGGCGGGCCGGTCCCGGGCTGGTGGTCTCCAGCGAGGTGGACGAGCACCTGGCCGCCGCCGCCCGCCGCCGCCTGGCGGCCGCCGGTCTCGTCGTCGAGGTGGTGGCCGGCAACGCGACCGGCGGCGGAGTGCCCGGCGGGGTGCCCGTCGACCGGATCCACGCCACCTACGCGGTGGAGGCCGTCCCGTGGGCCTGGGTGGAGGCGGTACGGCCGGGCGGCCGGATCGTCTACCCCTGGGGCCTGTTGGGGCACGTCGCCCTCGTCGTCGCCGACGACGGCAGGAGCGCGACCGGCTGGGTCCAGGGCCTCGCCCAGTTCATGGCCGACCGCACCGCCCCCACCCCGACCCCCGCCGGCCACGCCGCCTACACCGCGGTGCGCGGCGGCACGGCCGAACCGGACGCCGAGCGCCTGCTGCCGGCGTACGACCTGGGCCCGCTGGAGAGCGACTGGGACCTGCGCTTCGCCCTGCGCGTGGCCGTACCGGACGCGACGCTGCTCACCGGCCCGGACGAGGACGGCGTCAACGCCTGGGTCCACGACGGCGACCGGTCGTGGGCCGCGTTCACCGCGCGCGGCGACGGCTCCGTGATCCTGTACCAGGGCGGGCCGCGCCGCATCGGCGACGAGGTGACGGCCGCCCGGTCCGCGTGGGAGGAGCTCGGCCGCCCGGACCGGTACGACTACGGCATCACCGTCACCCCCGACTCCCAGTGGGCGTGGCAGGGCAGCCCGGACGGACCGCGTTGGCCGATCGGACGGTCGGTGTCGGCGGGGCGATCGGCACCGGCGGGGCGCTGATCGAACGGTCCCGCACCGGCCGGGCGTTGATCGAACGGTCCCGCACCGGCCGGGCGTTGACCGGCGCCCGACCGGTGCAGGTCAGACCGTCGCCCGGGCGATCGCGTCCACGGCGATCGTGCGCATCCGGTGGAAGGCCGTCTGCGGGTCCTCGTAGGCGCTCCAGGGACCGGCCACCTCACGGCCCATCACCTCGAACATCTCGAAGGCGTGCGCCACCCGGGCGTTCATGACCAGTGACCAGGCGGCCCAGCCCCGGGCGGCCTGGAGCTGCGGGTGCGCCGGGTCGGCCTGCTCCAGGTCGGCCAGCAGGGCGTCCACGGCTGCGGTGAACTCCGGCGTCCGGTAGGCGGCCGCCCCGGCGCTGTCGCGGGTGTACTGCTCGAAGAGCGCCCGCACCCGCAGGGTGGTCAGCAGACTGCCGGCCGGTGCGTCGGCGAGCGCGGCGTCGACGAAGGCGTGCATCAGCTCGTGGCTGCCGTGCCACTTGGCGCACCAGTACTGCAACGCGCCCTCGTGCGCCCGCAGGTGGTGCGGGTCACGGGCCGTCACCTCGGCCCACAGCTGACGGAAGTCCTCGTTCGACCGGCCCAGTCCCATGGCGATCGCGATCTGCGCCACCCAGGGGTTGGGGTCCTCGGCCGCTGCCAGCTCGACGGCCTCCCGCGCGGCCTGCTCCGCCTCCCCCAGCACGCGGTGGAACCCGCGGGCCTGCTCCCTGGTCACCTCGGAGGCGTACCTGCCGGTACGGATCTCCCAGGCGAGCTGCACCAGCGCGTCGGTCTGCAGCAGGGCGGCCGCCGCGTCGCGCGGCTCCTCCTCGCGCCAGCGCCGCAGCCAGTGGTCCTCCTTGGACGCCGCCGTGCTGAGCGGCTCCATCCGCATCCAGCGCCGGTTGGCGCGGCTGTCAGCACCGCTGTCGGCCTCGGCTTCGGCGTCGGCCAGGTAGTTCGCCGCCGCCCGCCAGTCACCGCACCCGGCAGCATCGAACACGGCCGCCAACTCCGCGGACGGCTCGTCCCCCTTGACCACGAGCTGCTCGCGCGGGGCCAGCCTGCGCCACAGCTCGGTCTCCAGGAGGCTCCGCCGTTCCCGGGCGCGCTGCGAGACGATCACTTTGCCCACGACGGCGACGAGCACCACGAGCACGACGAGCACCACAAGCGAGAAGACCATGAACTGCTTTCCTAGCGGGACGGGGAGAGGAGCCGCTCACCCGCACCGAGCGGCCCGTGAGCGGGCACCGGGCACCGGGCACCGGGCACCGACGAAGGCACAAGGCACGAAGGCACGAAGGCACGAAGGCAGCGCGGACACACCTCGCCCCGACCCCCCGCCCCCGCACCTGCGTGCGCGGCGAGCAGGATCCTAGTCGTTTCCCGGATTCTGAAAGCCCTACGACTCCACGGGAGCACCCAGGGCGGCGGCCCGCATGGCAAGAATCCGACGGCGGGTCTGCTCGACGCCCTTCCGGTCGTACCGCGCTGTTCCCCGCAGCAGTAGGACGTCACCGCCGCGGACGGTCAGCGCGATCATCACGACCGCGGCCACCCCGGCGTTCGTCCCGCCCTCGACCCTGACGTCCTCGATGTCCTGCCAGGGGATGCGGTTCGGACGCCCCATCGAGCGCTCGACGATGCCCTGCGGACCGATGACCAGTCCCAGCCGGGCACCCTGGTGACACCAGATCACCGAGAACACCAGCATGAACGAGTAGAACACCTTGGAACCGATCGGGGTGATGATCACACCGGCGACCGCGATCGAAAGGAACACCAGCCCGCCCGCCACGACGATCAGCCGCTGGAACTTCGGGTAGATCCGTATCGGTTTCATCGAACCTCACTGCGGTCTTCGGGCTCTCCGCCACTTTGGCATTCTTGTGCCGGCCGCCTTCGCTGTCGACCTTCTGCTCCGAACGCGCGCCGTAGCCAGCCGGCCGACCGTTCCCGAGGGGAGTGTCCCCGAAGGTGACACGGATGGGCGGCGTTTCGCGGTTTCGGTGGTCCGTGAGCCCCTGCTGCGGGATCGTCGGTGCCGCGCCCGGGGGCGGGCGTTCCGCGTAGGCGGACCACTGGAGAGGCAGGCTCGTCATGGTCAAGCAAGAGACATGGACGACGGACGAGTTCGGGGCCTCGCACACCGGGTCGGTCGGCGTGCTCCTCGCCGACGGGACCGTGCCGGAACCCGCGTACATCATGATGACGGAGCACGGGGCCGGACTGACCACCGCGCAGTGGACCGTCTACGACGGGCACTCACGCCTCTCCCCGCGTGCGCACGCCCTGCGCGCCGTGTGCTCCTGCGGCTGGTCCGGCCCCGAGCACCCGCTCGACTGGGAGCAGATCGGCGAACAGCGGCTCGGCGAAGCGGCCGCGGAGCCGGCGGACACCTGCGAGCAGGAGTGGGACCAGCACACCGTCGAGGTCGAGAAGTCGGCCGTGGCCCTGCCCGAGGACCTCGCCGAGGTGCTGCACGGCCTGGGCGAGGCCATCGAGAAGCTGGCGCAGAACTCCCCGCTGGCGGCGCTGCGGGCCGCCCGGCTGCTGGAGGTGACTGCGGAGCGGACCGCGTACTGGCCCGCCCACGACGCCCGGCGCGACCTGGGCCTCGCGGCGACGGCCGCCGCACTCGGCCTGGACGAGGACGGCGCCCGCCACCTGCTGGCCCGCTTCGGGCGCTGGAGCCCGTACAGCTGAGGGCTGCCATCCGGACGGGCCGGCGGGCAGGCGGGCGGGCGCGTTGGTGGGGGCGAGGAACGCCCGGTTCCCCCGGACGTCACGGCTCCGGGAACACCGGCATCGGCTCCGCGCCCGGGCAGCACACGGCGTCCTCGTCGGCGACGGGCTCCCGGCACCTCTCGCACAGCCATGCCGGGTCCGGGAGTTCGGCCGCGGAGACGGAGACCTCGTTGCCGCGCACCAGGAGCTGCCAGGTGTCCCAGGGTTCCTCCCCCTGCGCGTCGATCGTGCCGTCGGCCACGTGGTCGAACGTGAACTCCTCGAAACCGGGCGTGCCTTGGGCGTGGGCGTGCGGCTTCAGGAAGTGGTCGATCAGATAGGTCATCCACTCGGGCGCGTCGTAGAACTTCTCCGCCTGGCTCCACTCGATCGCCGCACCGTCCGCCGTCGGCACCCAGTGGCACCAGAGACCGGGCTGACCCGCCGGGGGCTTGTCGAAGTCGCGGATGTCGGCGTCGCGGCCCTGCCCCGCGTAGCCGCTCCCGTCGACGAAGTAGGGGCCGCCGGCACGGTCCATGCGTCGGGTGCCGGCGAACTTCCGCAGGTACGCGGCCTCGGCCGGGTTGAGCGGTGGGGTGACGGCGACCCGGCCGGTGAAGTCAGTGGTGTAGCCCATGCCGGGGATGCTAGCCACGCCCTCCGACACCTCCGTGCGGCCTGCCCGGCCTGCCCGGTCAGCCCGGCAGGTCGATCAGGGCGATGCCCTTGGGCTGGGCGACGGCGAGGCGGCGGCCGTCCGGGCTGAGCGCGGCAACGGGGGTCGGGATGTGCTCGGCGGCACCGACCTCGACAACACCGCCTCCCGGCGGGTGATGGCCGCCGCCGGGATGTGCCCTTTCCGGGCGCGACGTGCGCCTGGCCCACTACGAGAGCACCTGGCCGTCCTCTCCCCGCGTCCCCGGGGCGCCAGCGCCCAGCACCCAGGCCGGGTAGTGCTGCGCCGCCAGCGCGGGCGAGGCTGGACTGCCCGGGTGCAGCGCACCGGACGGGAAGAACGCCGCCCGGCAGCGCCGGCACCACCAGCCGCGCCGCCACCGCTGCATCAGGTCCTGCCGGCGCGCGTGCTGGACCCGCAGTCGCTCCTCCTCCCGTCGCCGGCCCCGCCGCCGGGAGACGGTGCGCACCAGCAGGGCCGCGGCCGTCAGCACCGCCGGGCCGACCAGGCCGCCCAGCAGGTAGCCCGCCCGGTAGGCGTCGTCGTGACGATGCAGGTCCGGATCCGGGTGCAGCATGCCCAGCACCCCCACCAGCAGCCAGAGCGCCGCGAGCACCACCAGCACGGCCACCGCCGCGCTCTCCCGTACGGGCTGCGGCCCCGGCGCGGGCGGCGGGGCCAGGTGGGCGGCCGCCGGCGGGTCCACGGCGGCCGCGGCCGCGGCCTCCAGGGCCTCGGGCACGGGCAGGGCGTGCTCCCCGGCGGCGCAACCCGGGCATACGGCGCTCATCGAACGGTCCACTCCTCGCGGCGACTTGTGCGCGAATGATCCCGGCACGCAGTAGACCACGAGGAACTGACGATGCGTCACTGAATTCGCACAACCGCCGGTGGCCCGGCAGTCGGCCCGACAGTCGGCCCGGCGGTCCTCAGGACGGCGCGACCGTGCCGCCCGGACCGTACGCCCCCAGGTAGCCGTCCACCTGCGCACGCCGGTAGCCCCGGGGCACCACCGCGAACACCGCGGCCGCCGAGGCCGCCGGGCGTCGATGCGCGGCCTGCGCCAGGTGGGCGTCCACCTGTGCCGGGTCGTAGCCGCGCCACGCCGTGGCGAACACCGGCACCGCGCCCGCCGCCGCCAGGTCGACCTGCGCGGGGTGGTATCCGCGCCGCACGACGCGGAACCGCGGCCCGCCCGCACGCCGCCCCGGCACCGGCACCGACGCCGACGCCAGGTAGGCATCCACCTCGGACCGCTCGTAGCCCCAGCTCACCAGGTCGAACCCGCGCCGGGCGACCGCGTCCACGGGCACCGCACCAGCAGGTGCGGCGGCCAGCGCGCGGTCGACCTGCGCCCGGTCGTAGCCGCGCCGGGCGATGGTGAAACCCGGGGCTTCCGGGCGCCGGGAGGGCGCCAGGGCCAGGTAGGCGTCCACCTCCGCGCACTCGTAGCCGCGCCGTACCACGTCGAACCCGCTCCCGCCGCCCTCGGCCATCCGCCCCTCCCCCTGTCCCACCGGCCGTCTGCCGTCTGCCGTCCCGTCAGCATCGCACAGCCCCGCCCACCGGCCTCAGGCCCAGGACCGGGCCGACTCCCCCAGCGCCGGGCGGGAGGGTGTCCGCTCCTCGGTCACCCCGCGTCGGGGGCGGGGTGCGGGCAGTAGGATCGACGGCGTTGTCTGTCGTACACCGCTGGTAGGAGGCTTTTCATGGCTCAGGTCACGCTCAAGGGGAACCCGGTCGAGATCGGCGGCGCGCTGCCCGCCGCCGGCAGCCAGGCCCCCGCCTTCACCCTGGTCGGCGAGGGCCTCGCGGACACCTCGCTCCAGGACTTCGCCGGCCGCCGCAAGGTCCTCAACATCTTCCCCAGCATCGACACCCCCACCTG
>NZ_JBHWIV010000049.1:0-4835 GCF_042731675.1 Kitasatospora sp. NPDC059827
CCGTCATCGACGCCACCGGCCACTACGTCATCCCGGGCGGCGTCGACGCCCACACCCACATGGAGCTGCCGTTGGGCGGCCCCGCCCACTCCGACCCCCTCGAGACCGGCCCCCCCGCCCCCCCCGGGGGGGGCCCCCCCACCCGCCCCCCCCCGGGGCCTGGCCGCGGGTCGGCTCTTCCGTATGGCGGCCGCGGTGTCCGCTCCGCCGCGGGCGAGCCGGCCTGCCCGATACGCTCGGGGCTGACCTGCGGGAACGCGCCCGGCTGCGGCAGCCGCGCGCCCGGCCCGCGCGGCACACCGAGGAACGGAGACAACGTGCGGATCGGACTGCTGGGCACCGGCACCTGGGCGGAGCGGGTGCACGCACCCGTGCTCGCCGAGCACCCCGGGCTGGAGTTCACCGGCGTCTGGGGCCGCCGCCCGGAGGCCGCCGAGGCGCTGGGCGCCGCGCACGGCGTGCCCGGGTACGGCGACCTGGACCGGCTGCTGGCCGAGGTGGACGCCGTCTCCATCGCCCTGCCGCCGTCCGTCCAGGCCGGACTCGCGGTCCGGGCCGCCGAGGCCGGCTGCCACCTGCTGCTGGACAAGCCGGTCGCGTTCACCGTGCCGGACGCCCGGGCGGTGGCCGAGGCGGCGCGCACCCACCGCCTCGCCTCGGTGGTGTTCTTCACCGTCCGCTTCGGCGGCGAGCAGATCCCGTGGATCGAGCGGCAGGCCGGGCTCGGCGGCTGGTTCACCGGCCGCTCGGACTGGCTCGGCTCGGTGTTCGCGCCGGGCAGCACCAGCCCGTACGCGGCCTCGCCGTGGCGCAGGGACAAGGGCGCGCTGTGGGACGTCGGCCCGCACGCGCTGTCCGTCCTGCTGCCGGTGCTGGGCGACGCGACGGAGGTCACGGCCGTCGCCGGGCCGCTGGACACCGTCCACCTGGTGCTCCGGCACGCCGGCGGCGCCTCCAGCACGCTGGCGCTGAGCCTGACCGCCCCGCGCGCGGGCGGCGGCGTCGCGATGGAACTGCGCGGCGAGCACGGGGTGGCCCGGCTGCCCGAGCGCGGCGAGGGACCGACGGTGGCCCTGCACCGGGCGGTGGACGCCCTGCTGGCCTCCGCCGCCTCCGGCGAGGCGCACCCCTGCGGGGCCGACTTCGGCCTGCGGGTGGTGGAGGTGCTGGCGGCGGCCGAACGGTCGCTGGCCGTCGGCGGCCCGGTCGCGGTCTGAGCCGGTCCGACTGCCGACCCTTTCCGGAGCCGCTGGGGATTTCCTCTCAGGCCGGCGGCAGGCCCGGCGCCGAGGACTCCGGGCGGCGGTCGGTGGGGCGGGCCGGCGGGATGATCGGGGCGCGGAAGTCGCGCGGGCCGGTCCACAGGGCGGGGACGGCGTCGCCGCGGCGGGCCAGTTCGTAGGCCAGGGCCTCGTAGTTGACCCGCCAGCCGCGGAAGTGCCGCCAGGCGTCCTCGACCGGGCGCTCGCGCGGGAAGCCCGCCGCGGTGATCATCGCGACGGCGCCCAGGTACTCGGCGTAGCCGAGGCGGATCGGGGTGTCCGGGTCCGGGTCGGTGTCGAAGTCGATCCGCAGCGCCCGGCCGATGTCGCGCATGGCGGTGAAGCCGGCCCGGATCACCAGCCGGGCCTCGGGCGGGGCGGAGCGCGGGCAGAGGGAGAGGTGGAGGGCGGCGGCGTCCATCACCGCGATCAGCCCGACCACCCAGCTGCGGTTGGGCTGGGGGGAGCGGAAGGCCAGCAGCACCGGGTAGTTGGAGTGGCTCTCGCCGATGTCGGCGGCCAGCCGCTCCCAGTCGCGGTAGAGCTGGGGGAGCGCGGTCTCGGTGTCGACCAGGGACTGGCGGGCGAGCAGTTCCGGGCCCCAGGCGGGTTCGCCGGCCCGGGACTGCAGCAGCGTCACCTCGGTCTCGCGCCGCTGGTAGGCCGCGTACAGGGTGGGCAGGTAGGCGATCTGCAGGGCGATCACCAGCGGGCCGCTGGCGGCGGCCATGAAGTCGATCGCGGACAGCTGGAGGCGTTCGCCGCTCGCGTAGCCGAGGGTGAAGAGGCTGGAGCCGGCCTCCCGGATGGAGATCGACCAGCTGAGCTCCGAGGTGCCGTGCAGCAGCAGGGTGTAGGCGAGCAGCATCCCGCTGAGCCACACCGTCAGCATGCCGAGCAGCACCAGCGGGGCGAGCCAGGTCAGGGCGCGGTCCTGCGCCCGGTAGGTGCCGAAGGGGGTGGCCCACAGCCGCAGCGTGGTGCGCAGCAGTGCCCAGAGCCGGAACACCAGGGCCGAGTAGAGCCCGCGGGGGACGACCAGGGTGCGCAGGATGCTGCCCACGACGAGCAGGAGCAGCAGCACGCCGATCAGGGTGTGGATCAACCTCATGGCGACATTGTGGCGGTAGGCCGCCGGGGGCGCGGGGGCGGACGGGCCGGATTGCCCGGGTGCGGTTCGGTTCCCCCGGCCCGATATGAACATGATCACACTGATCTCGGCCCCCCAAAGGACGGCCGGTTCGGATCTGACGGGGTGGAGGGGGCCGCCCCAGGAGATCGGAGACCGGATGCGCGCACAGCAGGGTGGGGAAGCCGAGGAGGAGCGGACCGACTGCCGGAGGTGGCGTCCGCTGCGGCGGATCGACTACCCGCGCCGCGGTCGGCGCGGCGTCCGGCGCTGGCTCCCCTCCTGGCGGCAGCTGCTCCTGACGACCGGTCTCGGGACGGCGGTGCTGACCGGCCTGGCGGGCTGGTTCTACACCACCACCCACGTCCCGGAGGACCTGAACGCCTTCGCCACCCAGCAGAACAACGTCTACTACTGGGCGGACGGCACCGAGATGGCCCGGATCGGCGAGACCAACCGGCAGGAGGTACCGCTGGGCCAGGTGCCCGAGTCGGTGCAGTGGGCGGTGCTCTCCGCCGAGAACGAGACCTTCTACTCGGACCCGGGGGTCTCGGTCAGCGGCATCGGCCGCGCCGTCTACGAGATGGCCACCGGCGGCGACACCCAGGGCGGATCGACCATCACCCAGCAGTACGTCAAGAACATCTACCTCAACCAGCGCCAGGACGTCTCCCGCAAGCTCAGCGAGATGGTCATCGCGGTCAAGCTGGGCCATCGGATGAGCAAGCAGGACATCCTGGCCGGCTACCTGAACACCAGCTGGTTCGGGCGCGGCAGTTACGGCATCGAGCGTGCCGCGGCCGCGTACTACGGCAAGGACGTGTCGCAGCTCGACCCCAGCGAAGGGGCCTTCCTGGCCGCCCTGTTGAAGGGCGCCGGGCAGTACGACCCGGCGGTGAGCCCGGAGAACCACGAGCGGGCCGTGGAGCGCTGGTCCTGGATCCTGGACCGGATGGTCGACGGGGGCAAGCTCTCCGCCGCCGAGCGGGCCCGGTACACGGTGTTCCCCGAGCCGCGGACACCGCCCAAGGGGGCCGGCCTCGCCGGCCAGATCGGCTACCTGGTCGACCTGTCCAGGGGCTTCGTGGAGAGCCACAGCGACATCACCCCGGCCCAGTTCGACCTCGGCGGCTACCAGATCCGCACCACCTTCGAGAAGGCGAAGGTCAACGCCCTGGCCGCGGCCGTGCAGGAGGCCACCAAGGGCCTCGACCCGGACAACCGCGAGGCCGACAAGCTGCTCAAGGTCGGCGCCGCCTCGGTCGCCCTGGACGGGCGGATCGTCGCCCTCTACGGCGGCCCCGACTACCGCAAGCAGGGCTTCAACAACGCCAACACCTCGACCGTGCCGATGGGTTCGGCCTTCACCCCGCTGGTGTACGCGGCCGGACTCGACCAGGGCGTGCAGCGCCGGCGCGAGGGCGGCCGGACCCCGGTGACGCCCGGCACGACGTACGACGGCGACAACGGCGTCAACGTGACGACCCCGGAGGGGCCGTACTGGGGACGGGACGGGAAGATCGTCAAGACCGCCAACGACGGCAAGCGGAACTGGGGCCGGGTCAGTCTGCGCAACGCGGTCGAACAGTCCGTCAACGGGCCGCTGATGCAGCTCGGCATGGACGTCGGCCTCGACAAGGTGCAGCAGACCGCGGCGGCCCTCGGCCTGCTCCCCGAGAGCCTGGGCGAGCTGGTCCCCGCCTTCGGCGTCGGCAACTCCACCCCGAGCGCGATCCGCGCCGCCGATGCCTACGCCGCCTTCGGGTCCGGCGGCAGCCACACCGACCCGTACTCCGTGTCGGGCGTCACCCGCAACGGCAAGCCCGTCGACCTGCGGCTGCCCACCGCCGCCCGGGCGCTGCCCGCGGCCGTGGCGGCCGACGTGGACTCCGCCCTCAAGGGCGCCGTCCGCGGCGGCAGCGCCCAGGCGGTGGCGGGCGCGGGCGCCGGCCTGGCGGCGAAGCCCGGCACCACCCCGGACCGCACCGCGGGGTGGACCGTCGGCTACAACGGGCAGCTGTCGACGGCGGTCACGGTGTTCCGGGCGGACCTCAAGGACATGAAGCTGCAGTCCCTGGAGGGGGTCGGCGGAGCCGCTCCGGACACCCCGGACTCGGACCTGCCGGGGCGGATCTGGACGGCGTTCATGAAGGCGGCCGGGCAGTAGCCGCAGCCGCAGCGGTGGCCGTGGCCGTGGCGGTGGCCGTGGCGGTGGCCGTGGCCGCAGCCGTACCGGTGGCCGCTGTCGTTCAGCGGGCCCACGGGCGGAGCTTCTCCGGGTTGCGGACCACCCAGATCCCGGTCACCCGGCCGTCCACGACGTCGAACGCGGCCACCGTCAGCACGACGCCGTCGCGGGGGGGCCGCCGGCCCGGGGGGCCGGTGGCCGGGCACGCCCGCCGGTGCAGGGCCCGCGGCCGGGCGGGGCCGGGCCGCGTGGGCGG
>NZ_JBHWIV010000049.1:4845-65705 GCF_042731675.1 Kitasatospora sp. NPDC059827
TTTCCGGGGCCCCTGGGGGGGTGTTCCGGGGGGGGGCGCCCCCCCCAGCCCCGGGTCCCCGGGCCGCCCCCGCCGCCCACCGCGCCCCCCGACCCCCCGCCGCCGGCGCGCGGGCCCCGCCGCCCCGCCGCGCCGTTGACCGGGCACTCCAGCAGTTCCATGCCCGGAGCCCGGTCGGCGACGGCCAGCATGTACTGGGCGATCAGCGCGCCGCCCGCCACCGGGCGCAGCACGGTGCCGACCAGGCCGCCGCCGTCGGCGGTCATCACGGCGGCCGGGTCCAGGACGGCGACCAGGGCCGCGATGTCCCGGCTCTGCCAGGCCTCCTTGACCCGCCGTACGGTGTCGGCCCGCGCCGTCGGCGTCACCGGGGCCGGGGCGGCGCCGACCCGGCGGCGGGCGGAGGAGGCCAGCTGCTTGCAGGCCGCCGGGGTGCGGTCGAGGACGGCGGCGATCTCGGCGAAGGAGTAGCGGAAGACGTCGTGCAGGACGAAGGCCACCCGCTCGGCCGGGGTCATCGACTCCAGGACGACCAGGAAGGCCATCGCCACCGACTCGTCCAGGACGATCTGGTCGGCGAGATCGGCGCTCCCGGCCCGGTCCGACAGCGGTCCCGACAGCCCGGCCGGCAGCCCTGCCGACAGCGGTCCCGGCAGCGGTTCGGGCAGCCAGGCGCCGACGTAGCGCTCCCGCCGGGCCCGGGCCGAGCCCAGGAGGTCCAGGCAGATCCGGCCGGTGACGGTGGTCAGCCAGGCGCCGGGGGCCCGTACCTCCCGCCGCCGACCGGGCGGCAGGGCGTACCAGCGCGCGTACGCCTCCTGCACGGCGTCCTCGGCCTCGGTCAGCGAGCCGAGCAACCGGTAGGCGACGTTGATCAGTCGGTGCCGCTCGCCGAAGGTCGCGTCGGTGTCCGCCCCCGCTGCCGTCATGCGCTCGCCTTACCTTTCGTGGGCCCGCGTCGTCGGATCGGTGAGACCCTACCGAGCCACTGCCCCCGGGCGGAGAAGAGGACCACGACATGGCCACCCCGACGACCACCGCGGCGCACCGATTCCCGCTCCTGCGCGCCGCGATCGCCCTGCAGACCCTGACCATCCTGCTCCAGGCCGTCTCCGCCGGACTGCTGCTGACCACCTCCTACGGGGAGACGCTGCACGGCGTCGGCGCCCGGGTGATGTACGGGGCGTCGATGCTCTACCTGCTCGCGGCGGTGCTGGCCTGGAAGCCGGGCGGCGGGCCGGTGCGACCGGTGGGGGAGGCGTCCGGCTTCCTGGCGCTCGCCTCGGTGCAGGTCGGCGCGGCATCGCGCACGTCCCGGCGGTCCATCTCCCGCTGGGGGTGCTGATGTTCGGGCTGAGCCTGCTGGCCCTGGCACGCCGTACGGGCTGAGCGTCGGTCACTTCACCAGGCGGGACCAGTCGCCCGGTTGGCCGGGGTCGAGTTGGCGGAGCCTGTCGAGGACCTTCGGGTCCTGGGCGTCCAGCCAGTCGGCGACCTGGCGGAAGGAGACGCAGCGGACGCCGTCCTGGTGGCAGACGTTCTTCACCACGTCCTCGACGGCGTCCATGTAGATGCCGCCGTTCCAGTCCTCGAAGTGGTTGCCGACGAACAGCGGGGCCCGGCTGCCGTTGTAGACCCGGTTGAAGCCGGCCAGGTAGCTGTCCCGGGCCTCCTTCTCCCAGTCGGCGTACTTCTTCGGGTCGCCCTTGGTGGTGTCCCCGGACTGGCCGGCCAGGAAGTTGTAGTCCATCGACAGGCCCTGGGAGGACTTGGCCGGGAAGGGCAGCATCTGGAGCGGGAAGTTCCAGATACCGCCCTTCTTGACCGGCCAGACCTGGAACTCGCCCGGAGAGCTGGCGTCGTAGCGGAAGCCGGCGGCCTTCTCGGCCGGGAGGAGGTTCTTCTGCCCCTGGAGGCAGGGGGCGCGGCCGCCGACCAGCTCCTTGGTGTAGTCGAAGGGCAGCGGCGGCATGTTCTTGAGGCCGGTGTTGGTCTTCCAGTTGGTGACGAAGGAGACGGCCTGGTCGAGCTCGCTCTTCCACTCCTCGGTGCTCCAGTCGTCGCCGCCCTTGGAGCCGCAGAAGTGCCCGTTGAAGTGGGTGCCGATCTCGTTGCCGTCCAGCCAGGCGAGGCGCAGCTGCTCCAGGGTGTCCTTGATGTGGGCGTCGGTCGCGTAGTCGATCGAGGCGGCGCCCGGGTCGTGCTGGGGCGGGTGGTAGAGCGACTTCTTGGACTTGGGCAGGGTG
Organism: Kitasatospora sp. NPDC059827; assembly: GCF_042731675.1. Taxonomy (NCBI): domain Bacteria; kingdom Bacillati; phylum Actinomycetota; class Actinomycetes; order Kitasatosporales; family Streptomycetaceae; genus Kitasatospora; species Kitasatospora sp. NPDC059827. The sequence goes on from NZ_JBHWIV010000049.1 coordinate 7,092, forward strand.
TAGAGGCCGCTCAGGAAGTACGTCATCTGGGCGTTGTTGTCCGCGCCCAGCTTGCGGAAGCGGGAGAACAGGCGGTCGTCGCCCTCCAGGGCGCCGTCCCAGGAGAAGACGACGAACTGCGGCGGCTTCTCACCCGGTTTCAGCTTCTCCGGTTTCGGCTGCTTGGGCTGTGGGCCGGTGTAGGAGGTGGAGCCGTCCCCGAGCACGTGCACCTGGCCGTCCCAGGTGGGCGTCGGCGTCGGGGTGGGCGGAGGCGCCGGGGCCTCGGCGGGGCTCGCCTCCGGGGCCGTCGGGTCGGGATCGGGGGCGGCGGCGTTGGGTCTGCTCTCGGAGAAGGAGTCCCCCGTGGTGAGCGTGAGGGACGCGACGACCCCCACGGCCAACAGGACGACCGCACCGCGAGCAGTCCGCACGGATTCCCTTTCCTTCGGCGACAGTTTCGATCACACAGGGTTCTCCCTAGATCGATGACCTGAGCCGTCGGAAACGTTGCACGGGTGGTCGTACAACTTTCGGACGGGTGGTCGGACTGAGGCTCCGTCGGGCGCCTGGCTCGGCTCAGGACGCCGGGCCGGCCGGTGGGGCGCCGCTGATGGTGGCCTCGTACAGGGCCCGGACGGCCGGGCCGAAGGGGGCGCTGTAGGAGATCTGGGGGGTGTTGCCGCCGGTGTGGTAGCCGCCGATGAGGCCGATCACGGCCCAGCCTCCGAACCAGGGGATCAGCATGGGGCCGCCGGAGGTGCCGCCGGTGAAGCCGTCGCAGGCGATGCGCTCGAAGGTGCCCGGGTCGGCGGGGTCGTCGCTGGCCCAACGGGTGGTCCGGCTGAGGCACTCCACGGGTTTCGGGGCGCCGCCCGGGTAGCCGATCATCCGGACCGGGGCGTGGGCGTACCCGGTGCCGGTGAGCAACTGCACCGAGTCCGCGACGTCCTCCAGTGCGTCACCCGCCTGGTTGGGCTCGGTGACGGCGAAGCCGAAGTCGTAGGCGGCGCCCGCGTGTTCGCCCCGGTCGTAGTACTCCTGTGCGACGTGGACGCCGTTCGCCCGGACCGGGAAGACGCCCAGGGGCGTGAGCCCGTCGTGGTACTGCGGGACGAACGCCAGGTGCCGCGCGGGGGAGTCGCCCGCGTAGCCCTTGAGGCAGTGGCCCGCGCTCAGGGCCAGGTCGCGGCCGGGGCTGTGGACGACGGAGCCGCTGCAGGTGCGGCCGGTGCCGGTGGCGTCGGTCCAGAAGAAGGCACCGGCCTGGGGGATGCCGTCGAAGCTGCGGCTCGGGGGGATGTACTCGCCGGGGCGGGGGCCGTCGGCGGTGGGCCGGGCGGCCTTGGTGTCGAGGGGGAGCGCGGCGGCCATCCGGGCGGGGGTCCAGTAGGTGCTGAGCTGGGCGGCGGTGCTGGTGGTGGGTGGGGTTGTGGCGGTTGCGGTCGGGGCGAGGGTTGCGGTGGAGAGGAGGGCGACGGCGATGGCTGTGGTGAACCTGGACACCATGACTGGTCCTTCCGGCTGGGCGAGACGGTCGTCGATGTGGGCACCCGCAGTTGTGGGTGCCCACGATCGGGGCCGGCTCACCCTCACTGTCGGCCGATCAGCCGATGGTGCGTCGGAAGGCTTCGGCGTCCTCTGGGCTGTAGAAGCGCCGGATGCGGGCGGAGGAGCCGGGGATGCGGAGGTACTCGTGTCGGGCGCGGTTCCAGAGGCCCCAGGAATCGAGCTGGAGGAAGTGGGGGCTGGAGGAGTCGATCAGGCGGACCTCCAAGGTGGTGGGAGTGTTGGTCCGGACCCAGGCCTGCGCCTGCGCGTACGAGTAGAAGCGGAGCGGCTCGTCGGCCGGGGGGAGGGCCTTGACGCACTCGGTGGTCGCGCGGTCCCGGATGACCCAGGCCTGGTAGTGGGTGCCGCGCGGGGAGTCGGCGGGGAGGATGGCGTAGCGCTCGCTCATCGGCCGGTCGCCACCTGGATGAAGCCGGCGGCCTTCTCGACGCGCTGGGCGAACTCGTTGAACTCCCCGTCGATGGGCGAGATGGTGGCTTTGCTGGGGACGAGGATCGCCCCCGCCTGCCGGTCGAGGACCTGCCGGAAGGCGGCCTGGAGCATCGGACGGAACTCGGGCGCACGGACGTTGGCCTCGTCGTCCACGACGATGAGGGAGATCCCCCAGTTGAACGCGCGGGCGTAGTTCTCGCACCGGCGCAACTCCTGTTCGGGGAAGAGGGAGTTGGCCTTGGCGAGGTAGGTGACGACCTGGAAGTTGCGCGCGGGGATGCAGGTGGTGTTGGGGGGCATAGCTGGCTCCGTGGTTGCGCACCGCGATGGGTGGATCACTTGGTGTAGCCATAGTGCCGTGTTGGCGCCTACCATCAGAAGTCGACCTGAATCTTGAAGTGGGTACACGGCAAGTTGGTGATGCATCATGAATCTCAAGGAACTTGATCCAACATCAGGCCCGTGGGCGCCGTTCGGCGTGCAGCTTCGCAGGTCGCGTCGAGCGGCCAACCTGACACAGGCCAAGCTGGCGAGGCTTGTGGGTGTCGACCCCTCTTACGTCTCCTATGCCGAACTTGCCCCGCCTGGACGGACCCCGCCGAGCGAGAAGTTCGCTCGTGACGCGGACCGGGTCCTGGAGACCGGTGGAACGCTCCTGCTCATGTGGCTCCAGGTCAAGCACTCGGCTTTGCTCGAGGGATTCCCCGAGTTCGCCATCCAAGAGCAGGGCGCCACGGAGATAAGGATCTATGAGGCGGGCATCGTCCCGGGGCTGTTCCAGACGGAGGCCTACGCGAAGGCACTTGCTGCCGGCGATGTTCGAAGGGGCACGATCACCCAGAGGCAAGCGGACGAGCGAGTGGCCTATCTGCTTGCCAGGCAGGAGCTGGTTCGCAGGAAGAAGCCTCCGCTCGTCCATGCGGTTCTTGATGAGAGCTGCCTGCGCCGTCCCATCGGAGGTCGGGAGGTGATGCGAGCACAACTTGCTTTCCTGGAGGCGCTGTATGTCGTGAAGAACATCATCCTTCAAGTTGCGCCGTTCTCGCTGGGAGAGGAGAGGCCCTTCGCCTTGCCGATGGTGCTGCTCACACTGTCGGACGAGTCTTTCTTGGGGTACTCGGAGTCCGAGGGGCGGAGCCATCTCGAACGCGATATTGAAAGGCTTGCCACCTGGAAGCAACACTACGATCGGCTCCAGGTGGGAGCGCTGGCCGAGACGGCGACTCTCGAATGGATGCGCGCTGCTCGGAAGGGGATCGAATGTCCGACATCAACTTGACTGCCGCCCGATGGGTGAAGTCGAGCTTTAGCCAGCAGGGTGGGAACTGTGTCGAGGTGGCTCGTGGCCTCTGCGGTGTGATGCCTGTCCGTGACTCGAAGGATCCGGAGGGGCCCGTCCTGGCCTTTCCCTCCTCCGCGTGGGCGTCCTTCATCGCCGCAACCGTTGCCGGCGAGTTCGGCGAGGTCTGACCTCCTCGTCTCTCCCTCTCGTGAGCCCCCGGACCTCGGTCCGGGGGCTCACGGCATTGACAGGGGGCATCTTCCGACTGAATGCTAAGCAAGCGCTTAGTCAATGATCCCCCATCCACCCTGGAGTCGCCCGATGGTCGAGAGCCCCGCTGACCTGCCCGGTCTGGATCTGGTACGGCTGCGCACCCATCTGGACGGGGAACTGCCCGGCCTCGTCCGGGGGCCGTTGCGGGCCGAGCTGGTCGAGGGGGGCCGCTCGAACCTCACCTACGTGCTCACGGACGGCACCGGCCGCTGGGTCCTCCGGCGCCCCCCGCTCGGGCACGTCCTCGCCACCGCGCACGACATGGGCCGTGAGCACCGGGTGATGTCCGCCCTCCGGGACACCGATGTCCCCGTCCCCCGCATGCTGCTGATCGACCACGGCACCGACGTGCTCGGCGCCCCCTGGTACCTCATGGAGCACGTCGACGGTGTCGCGCACCGCTCCCGCAAGGCCCTCGCCGCCCTCGGCGAGGACCGTGTCTCCGCCCTCGGCCGCCGCCTGGTCGAGACCCTCGCCGCCCTGCACCGGATCGATCCCGCCGACGTCGGCCTCGACGACTTCGGCCGGCCCGAGGGCTACCTGGAGCGCCAACTGCGCCGCTGGTCGACCCAGTTGGAGAAGTCCCGCTCCCGCGACCTCCCCGACCTCGACCGGCTGCACGCCCTGCTCGCCGAACGGCGCCCCGTCTCGCCCGCGCCCGCACTGGTGCACGGCGACTACCGGCTCGACAACGTCCTGGTCGACGACGCCGACGCCATCACCGCCGTCCTCGACTGGGAGATGTCGACTCTCGGCGACCCGCTCACCGACATCGGCCTCCTCGTGATGTACACCGAGATCGCCGGCATCGGCGGCGGCATCATCCCCGACGCCATGACCGCCCCCGGCTTCCCCAAGGCCGAGGAAATCGTCTCTTACTACGCCGAGTTGACCGGCCGTCAGGCCACCGATCTGGACTGGTACGTGGCCTTCGCCTCCTTCAAGCTGGCCGTCATCGCCGAGGGCATCCACTACCGCTTCCAGCAGGGCCGCACCCTGGGCGCAGGTTTCGAGCGCGCGGGCGAGATGGCCCCGATCCGCGCCCGGCACGGACTGACCACCCTCAAGGAGAGCTGACAGCCATGGACTTCGCCTACGACGCCCGGACGAACGTACTCCGCGAGCAACTCCTCGCTTTCCTGGCCGAGCACGTGTACCCGGCCGAGAGCACCCTCGCCCAGCAGCTCGCCGACCCGGACCGCACTCCCTGGAGCGTCCCGCCCGTCGTCGCCGACCTCCAGACGGAGGCCCGCAAACAAGGGTTGTGGAACCTGTTCATCCCCGGCGAGCACGGCGCCGGTCTCACCAATCTCCAGTACGCCCCGCTCGCCGAGATCACCGGCCGCAGCATCCAGCTGGCCCCGCCGGCCCTCAACTGTGCGGCCCCCGACACCGGCAACATGGAACTCCTCGCCCAGTTCGGCAGCGCCGAGCAGCAGGAGCGCTGGCTGCGGCCGCTGCTGGACGGCGCGATCCGCTCCGCGTTCGCGATGACCGAGCCCGAGGTGGCCTCCTCGGACGCCACCAACATCGCCACCCGGATCGAGCGCGACGGCGACCACTACGTGATCAACGGTCGCAAGTGGTACATCACCGGCGCGATGAACCCGGACTGCAAGCTGTTCATCGTGATGGGCAAGACCAACCCGGACGCCGCCCCGCACCGCCAGCAGAGCATGGTGCTGGTGCCGCGCGACACCCCGGGCCTCACCGTCAAGCGCGGCATGACGGTCTTCGGCTACGACGACGCCGACCACGGCGGCCACGCCGAGGTGCTGTTCGAGGACGTCCGGGTGCCCGTCGAGAACCTGATCGACGAGGAGGGCAGCGGCTTCGCCATCGCCCAGGCCCGGCTCGGCCCGGGCCGGATCCACCACTGCATGCGGGCCATCGGCATCGCCGAGCGCGCGCTGGAGCTGATGTGCCGCCGGGCGAGCGAGCGGGTGGCCTTCGGCCGGCCGCTCGCCGAGCAGGGCGTGGTGCAGGACTGGATCGCCGAATCCCGGGTCCGGATCGAGCAGTTGCGGCTACTGGTGCTCAAGACGGCCTGGCTGATGGACACCGTCGGCAACCGCGGCGCGCACACCGAGATCCAGGCCATCAAGATCGCCACCCCGCGCACGGTCGAGTGGATCCTCGACAAGGCCGTCCAGGCCCACGGCGCCGCGGGCGTCAGCCAGGACACGCCGCTCGCCCAACTCTGGGCCGGCAACCGCACCCTGCGCCTCGCGGACGGGCCGGACGAGGTGCACAAGCGCTCCCTGGCCCGGCGGGAACTCAAGCAGTACCGCTGAGCACCTCGCCTGCCGGGGGACGGTCCCGGCAGGCGGCAGGCGCGGCGGGCGCGGTCGGCCCGTGGTCAGGCGGTCAGATGGTCAGCTGGTCGGGCCGGTCCGCCGCGCGCAGTTCGGCCCTGGCGCGGTCCGCCCACGGGGTGGCGCCCAGGGCCTCGAAGCTCGCGAGGGCGGCGCGCAGCGGTGCCCGGGCCCCGGCGGACGCCCCCGTCCGGCGCAGCCGTTCGCCCTGGGCCAGTCGGACCCGGGCGTGGTCGAAGCGCCAGCGCTCGGCGCCGGGGGTGTCCAGCGCGAGGGCGAACAGCCGCAGTGCCTCCTCGTCGTCCTCGGCGCACAGCGCGGCGGAGGCCTCGACCAGCAGGGCGTGCCGGGAGGAGACGGCGGCGATGCCGTTCTCGCGCATCGCGCGGACGTGGGCGGCGGCCTCCTCGCGGCGGTCGCCGCGGACGGCGGCCTCGACCAGGTGGGCGGCCACCCAGAGGGCGTGCGGGGCGTGCGAGGCGAGGGTGCCGGCCGGGCTGACCGCGACGGCGTGCCGGTGGGCGAGCGCGTGGTCCCCGTCGCCGAGGGCCGCCACGGCGGCGGCGTGGTGGGCGTAGTGGGCGGCGCAGGGCGCGCGGTGGCGGGTGGCCCAGTCGATCACGGTGCCGGCCGTGGCGAGGCTCTCCGCGGTGTGGCCGCGGGCGCCCAGGACGATCGCCTCGATGTACTGGAAGTACCAGGCGAAGGCGTCGTACCCGTGCTCGCGGCAGGCGCCGAGGCCCTCCCGGGCGAGGTCGAGCGCCTCGTCCCAGGCGCCGGTGAGGTAGTCGTCCAGGCAGAGGTGGATGAGGGCGGAGATGTAGCGCCGGGCCGGGCCGCCCTCGCGCCCGGCGCGGACCACCTGCCAGGCGGGGGTACGGACCTCGCCGAGCCGGTCGAGGTAGAGCGCCCCGGTGCCGACCCGGGTGGTGAGGACCGGGTCGGCCTCGCCGGCCGGGGCAGCGGCCAGGGCGAGGGTGAGCGCGTCGAGCGGGCCGTGTGCGGCTGCGCCGGTGCGGGCGGGGTCGGAGAAGGTGCGGCCGAGGACGGCCAGGAAGGCCGGCGGGCCGGGGGTGAGGCGCTCCACGGCCCGGTAGTAGGACTGCCACAGGGCCTCGTCGGCGCCGAAGAAGCAGAGCACCGCCAGGACGTGCAGGGCGTCGACCAGTGCCTTGTCCTCGGCCCGGTGGCCGTGGGCGGCGGCCGCGGACTCGATGGCGGAGGTGAGCAGGCGGTGCGCCGCGGGCACGTCGCCGTCGCCGTTGAGGAGCAGCAGGGCGGCGGCGGTGGCGGAGTGCAGCGAGCCGTCGCCGACCGGGGCGGCCTGCCGGGCGTGGTCGAGGAGCCGACGGGCGCTGGTGAGGGCGCCGGTGGACTCGGCCCCGAGGTAGGCGGCCTCGGCGAGGCGGCGGCCGCGCTGCGGTCCGTCGGGGGTGAGCTCGGCCGAGCGGACCAGGGTGCGCATGGCGCCGGAGGCGTCGCCGCGGCGCAGGCTGAGCCCGGCGGCGTGGGCGAGGAGCGCGGCGACCTCCTCGTCCGGTTCGAGGGTGGCCTCGCCCAGGTGCCAGGCCCGGCGCTCGGGCCGGCCGGCCAGGGCGGCGGCCAGGGCCGCGTGGGCGGCGCGCCGGGCGCTGCTCGGGGCCTGCCCGACCACGGCGGAGCGGATCAGCGGGTGGCGGAAGGCCAGCTGGCGGCCGCCCTCCTCGACGTGCACCAGCCGCTCCTGCTCCAGCGGCGCGAGGTCGTCCCGGCGGTGCTCCGGGTCCTGGCCGTCGTCCGGGCCGTGTTCCGGTCGGTGTTCCGGGCTCCGGCCCGGGCCGGAGCCCGGGCCGTGCTCCTCGGCGGCCCGGCGGGCGGCGGCCCGCAGGACGCCGAGGTCGCCGGTGCCCTCCAGCGCGGCGAGCAGCAGCAGTCGGCGGGAGGGGGCGGGCAGGCCGGCCACCCGGGCGCCGAACAGCCGCTCCAGCCGGTTGCCGAGGGAGGAGACGGCGAGCGGCGTCACGGGGACGGGCGGTACGGCCGGGCAGTCCACCGGGTCCGGGGGCAGGGCGGTCGGCAGTTCCAGCAGGGCCAGCGGGTTGCCGCCCGCCTCGGCCAGCACCCTGCGGTGCGCGCTGCGGGAGAGGTCGGGGAAGCGGCTGCCGAGCAGCCGGCCGGCGGCCTCCTCGGCCAGCGGCGGCAGGTCGTGGGCGGGCAGGGTGTCGGCGTCCCGGGGGCCGAGCTCGCCGGGGCGGGCCGCGGCCAGGAAGGCGATGTCCAGGCCGGGGGCCCGGCGGGCGACCGAGCCGAACACCGCGGTGCTGGCCGGGTCGACCCAGTGCAGGTCGTCGACGAGCAGGAGCAGCGGCCGCCCGTCGGCCACGGCCTGGAGGAGCCGCAGCACCGCGTTGGACACCAGCAGGTGCTCCGGGGCCGGACCGGTGTCGAATCCGAGCGCCACCCGCAGGGCTGCGCGCAGCGGGGTGTCGAGCCGCTCCAGGGCGGCGAGGTGCGGGAAGAACAGCTGGTTGAGGACCGAGTAGCCGCAGTGGGCCTCGAACTCGACGCCGGAGGCCCGGAGCACCCGGGCGCCGTCGGCGGGCGCGGCGGCGGCCAGCGCGTCCAGCACGGCGCTCTTGCCGACCCCGGCCTCCCCGGAGAGCAGCAGCGCGCCGCCGCCGCTGCCCAGGCGCAGCCGCTCGCGGAGCAGCCGCAGGTCGCGGTCGCGCCCGATCAGCGGGCACCCGGCTTCGGGCGTGCCGGAATCCGCCACAGCTGCTTCCCTCCCGAGGACCACTCACCCACCCGTGCGCCGGGGCCGGTCCGGCGGCGCAGAACCTGCTCCGCCCGGCCGCGAACGCCCTGGTCAGGTCCAGTATGACGGACCCGCAGCGGTCGGGCGGACGGCGGACCGGCAGGGCCCCGGGCCCGCCTGGCCCGGGGCGTACCCGCCTGGCCCGGGGCGTACCCGCCTGGCCCGGGGCGTACCCGCCTGGCCCGGGGCGTACCCGCCTGGCCCGGGGCGTACCCGCCTGGCCCGTAAGGGTGTCATACCGGAGTAGTCGGGGGGACTTGGCTCCCCGGTACGACGGCTCCGGCGGGCCCCGCCCGTAGCGTCTGCTCCGTGACCGAACCGGACGAGGAGGCTGGTATGGGCAGGCGGGGACGGGCCGTGGCGGCGGTGCTGTTGGCGGCGTCGGCGACGCTCGGGGTGACGGGTGCGCCGGGCGCGGTGGGCGCGGTGGCGGCGCCGGCGGTGGACGGCGGGGCCGGGCGGCAGGCCACGGCCTGGCTGCCGCGGCCGACCGGGCCGTACCCGATCGGGACGACCGCGCTGCGGCTGACCGACGCCGGACGGGAGGACCCCTGGAAGCCGGGCCGGGCACGTGAGGTGATGGTCAGCCTCTGGTACCCGACCGCCCGCCCGGCCACCGGCGGGGAGCGGGCCCGCTACATGGAGCCCGCGGCCGGGGCGCACTTCGGCGGTGACAGCGGCGTCGGTGACCTCAACTACCACGTGCGGCCCGGCAGTACGGACTGGTCGGGGATCCTCACCCACGCCCGCCGGGACGCCCCGGCCCGGCCCGGCGGCCCCCGCCCGGTGGTGCTGTACTCACCCGGGCTGGGCGACCCGCGCACCTGGGGGACGGCCCTGGTGGAGGACCTCGCCTCGCGCGGCTACGTGGTCGTCACCGTCGACCACACCTACGAGGCCTCCGAAGTCGCCTTCCCCGACGGGGAGCTGGCCACCTCGGTGTTCCCCGCCATGCTCCAGCAGCCCGGCCTGGACGTCGGCGCCGTGCTGCGCAAGTCCCTGGCCGCCCGGGTGGCGGACACCCGCTTCGTGCTGGACGAACTCTCCGGGCTGCGCCGCGCCCCGGGCCTGCCGGCCGGCGTCGGCGCCTCGCTGGACCTGGACCGGATCGGCATGGTCGGACACTCGGCGGGTGGCTTCACCGCCCTCCAGGCCATGCACGACGACCCGCGGATCGCCGCCGCGGTCAACCTGGACGGCCAGCTGCACTTCCCCGGCCCCGACGGCCGCACCGGCGTCTTCCTGCCCGACTTCGTCGAGGACGGCCTGGACCGCCCGTTCCTGCTGATGGGCACCCGGGAGTCCGACTCCGGCAGCTACCACCGGCAGCCCGGCTGGAACGCCCTGTGGCAGCACAGCACCGGCTGGCACGCTGACCTCACCCTGGAGGGCTCCCGGCACGGCTCCTACACCGACGCGCAGTCCCTGCTCCCGCTGCTCGCCCGTCAGGGCGCCGTCACCCCGGAGGTGCTGGCCGCGGACGTCGGCGACGTCCGCCCCGACCGTGCCGAGCTCGCCACCCGCTCCTGCGTGGCGTCCTTCCTCGACCGCTGGCTGCGCGGCCACGACGACCACCTGCTGGACGGCCCCTCGGACCGCTTCCCGGAGCTGACGTACGAGCGGTAGCCGACGGCGGATCCCTCAGCGGACCCCTCAGCGGATCTCCGAGTCTGGGTTGGCCTCGTCCCACCGCTGCCGCGAGGCGAGCATGGCGTCGTGGTGGGCGTAGGACCAGTCCGCCATCGCCCGCACCAGGTGGGTCAGGCTGTGGCCGAGCTCCGTCAGCTCGTACTCCACCTGCGGCGGGACGGTCGGGTGGACGGTCCGGGTGACCAGCCCGTCGCGTTCCAGCCGGCGCACCGTCAGGGTCAGCATCCGCTGCGAGATCCCCGGCAGGGCGCGCTGCAGCTCGCGGAACCGCCGTACGCCCCCGGCGAGTTCGACCACGGCGAGGACGGACCACTTGTCGCCGAGCCGGGTCAGCAGGTCGCGGATCCCGCAGTCCACGTCGTCCTCGCACCAGACGACCGGACGGGGAGTGGTTACCGCGCTGTGCCCTACGGACATGGAAGTGCCTCCTTACGCCGGACGCCCAGGCTACCGAGGATGGTCCCGTTCCCGAGGACCGTCCGTTTCAGGAGGAGAACCATGCTGCTCGTCACCGGTGTCAACGGAGGTCTCGGCACACTCGTGCTGGAGTGGCTCGGCGCGCGCGAGGGCGTGCTGGCCGGGAGCCGGACGCCCGGAGCGGTGGAGGCCGAAGTGCCCGTCCGGTTGGTGGACTTCGACCGGCCGGAGACCCTCGCCGAGGCCTTCACGGGGGTCCGGGCCCTGCTGCTGATCTCGGCGGGCGCCGCCGAGGACGACGTGGTGATCGCCCGGCACGGCGCGGCGATCGGGGCGGCGGAGCGGGCGGGCGTCGAGCACGTCGTCTACACCAGCCTCTCCGGCGACGGCGACCACCTGCCGTACGCGCTGGCGCACCGCTGGACGGAGCGCCGGCTGCGCGAGTCCGGCACGCTGCGCTGGACGGTGCTGCGCAACGGCCTCTACGCGGAGCTGCTGGCCGCGATCGCCGCGCCCGGCCCGGACGGGGTGATCACCGCGCCGCTGGGGGCGGGGCGGCTGGCGGCCGTGGCGCGGGCGGACCTGGCCGAGGCGGCGGCGAAGGTGGCGCTGGCGCCCGCCGGGCACGCGGGGCGGACGTACGAGCTGGTCGGGGAGCGGGCGGTGGGTGGTGCGGAGGTGGCCGGGGTGCTGGGCGCCGAGTACCGTCCGGGCGGGCTCGCGCAGGCCCGGACGGCGCTGGCGGCCTCGGACGCGCTGCACGACTTCCAGGTGCCGATGACGGTGGGCACCTACTCGGCGATCGCGCACGGCTTCCTGGCCGGGCCGGGCGGGCCGGGCGACCTGGCGGCGCTGTTGGGCCGCCCGCCGCGCCCGGCGCTGGACGTCATCGCGGGAGGCTAGGGGCCTGCGGGCTCCCGGTCGGTGGCGCGCTGGGCGTCGATCCGGGCGTGGGCGTCCGGCCAGGCGATCGGCAGCCGCTCGACCGGGGTGTCCCAGAAGGTGAAGGTGGACTCCCGCATGGTGGAGCGAAGTCCGGTCATGGTGCTGCGGTGGGGTTCGGCGGCGGCGAAGGCGTTCAGGGCCTCGCGGCTCTCCCAGGCGGAGAGCGTCCAGAAGGTCCGCCGGAGCGGCCGGGCGATCAGCGAGGCTCCCAACGCGCCCGGCGTGTTGCGGAGTTGGCGCCAGACGGCGAGCGAGCGGAGGAAGAACCGCGGGACGTCGGCGAGCGAGCGGACCTCGAAGCGGGAGGCCATGACGATCGCCCGGGTGTCGGGGGCGGGGGGATTCGGGGTGATCCAGGGCAGCGTGGGCATGGCTGACTCTCCTCCTCGGCGAGGGCGCCACATTGGGTAGTGGCACTATCTATGTTAGACAGTGCTGGTATCCAAATGCCAGAGCAAAGCCCGACCAGAGGAAAGCCCGAGGTGTCCGCCGTGCGCATCTCCGAACTGAGCCGCCGCAGCGCGGTCCCGACCGCGACCATCAAGTACTACCTGCGCGAGGGCCTGCTGCCGCCCGGCCGGGCCACCGCCGCCACCCAGGCCGAGTACGACGAGAGCCACCTGCGGCGGCTGCGCCTGGTGCGCGCGCTGATCGGCGTACGGGGGCTGAGCGTCAGCGCCACCCGCGAGGTGCTCGGCGCGGTGGCCGAGCACGCGGGGGAGCGGCACCAGGTGCTCGGCCTGGTGCTCGGGGCCCGGCCGGTGGACGAGGACGCCCCAGCGCCCGGACCAGCGCCCGGACCGGCGCCCGAACCGGCGCGCGAACCGGCGCCCGGCGCCGCCGAGGTGGACGCGCTGATCGGCGCCCTCGGCTGGGAGGTCTCCGAGTACGCCCCCGCCCGGGCCGCGCTCGGCGAGACCCTGGAGACCCTGCGCTCGCTCGGCGCCGCACTCGACCCCGCCACCCTGCGCGGCTACGCCGAACTGGCCGAGCGGACCGCCGTCCTCGACCTCGACCAGCTCGACCCGGACGCCGACCCGCTGGAACAGGCCGAGCGGGCCCTGCTGCGGACCGTCCTCCTGGAGCCGGCGCTGCTCGCGCTGCGGCGGCTGGCCCAGGAGAACGAGTCGGCCCGGCGCGGCGGTTGAGCCGTCCGCCGGTGAGGCCGTCCGTCGGTGAAGCCGTCCGTGGGTGAAGCCGTTCGTCGGGCTACTCGCCCAGGACGGCGATCCGCCCGGTGCTGCGCCCGTCGGCGACCAGCTGGACGGCCGCCGCGGCCTCCGCCAGCGGGACCCGGGCGCTGACCAGCGGCCGGACCACGCCCTGCTCGGCGAGTTCGGTCAGCGCGTCGTGGGCGGCGCGCACGGCCCGGGGGTCGTGGGTGTTGTACAGGCCCCAGTGCAGGCCGAGGATCGTGTAGTTCTTCACCAGGGCGTGGTTCAGCGCCGGGGCCGGGATCTGCCCGGTGGCGAAGCCCACCACCACGATCCGGCCCTCGAAGGCCACGCACCTGGTGGAGCCGGTGTAGGCCTCGCCGCCGACCGGGTCGAAGACCACGTCCGCGCCGCGCCCGCCGGTGAACTCCTTGACGGCGGCGACGAAGTCCCCGGCCGGGCCGTCAGCCGTCCGGTCCACCACCAGGTCGGCGCCGAGCGCCCGGGCCGCCTCGGCCTTGGCCGGACCGCCGACCACGGCGACCACCCGGGCCCCGGCGGCCCGGCCGAGCTGGACGGCCGCACTGCCGACCCCGCCGGCCGCCGCGTGCACCAGCAGGGTCTCCCCGGCCCGCAGCCGGGCCCGGCGGTGCAGGGCGAACCAGGCGGTCTGGTGGCCGATGTGCAGCGCCGCCGCCTCGGCGTCGTCCAGCGCCTCGGGCGCCGGGAAGGAGGCCGCGGCGTCCAGCAGCGCGTACTCGGCGAAGGCGCCGTGCGGCAGCACCGGGTTGCCGATCAGCCGCTCGCCGCGCCGGGCGCCGTCCGCGACCTCGCCGCACAGCTCCACGCCCGGGGTGAACGGCAGCGGCGGGCGGACCTGGTAGTGCCCGCGCACCATCAGCGCGTCCGGGAAGTTCACCGCCGCCGCCCGGACCTTGACCAGCAGCTGCCCCGGGCCCGGCACCGGCCGGGCGGCGTCCTCGGCGAGCCGCAGCACCGCGGCCGGCTCGCCGAGCTCGGTGACCTGCCAGGCCCTCACAGCGCCCCGCCCTTCTCCAGCCCCTGCTGGAGCCGGTTCACCCCGGCGATCCAGCGGTCCGGCTCGGTGGCCCGGACGCGGTAGTACTCGGCGACCTCGGGGTGCGGCAGGATCAGGAACCGCTCCTCCCGCAGCGCCGCCAGGGCCGCCGCGGCGACCTCCGCCGGGTCCAGGGCGGTCGGCACCAGCAGCGCCTCGCCGACCGCGCCGGTGGAGGCCAGCATGTCGGTGCGCACCCCCTGGGGGCAGAGCGCGTGCACCCGGACGCCGCGGTGGCGGTAGGTGGCGGAGAGCCACTCGGCGAAGGCGAGCGCGCCGTGCTTGCTGACCGCGTACGGGGCCGAGCCGAGCATGGTGAGCAGCCCGGCGGCCGAGACGGTGGACAGGAAGCGGCCGTGGCCGCGCTCCAGCCAGCGGGGGAGCAGCAGGTCGGCGGCCCGTACGTGGGCCAGGACGTTGACCTCCCAGGCGCTCGTCCAGGCCTCGGCGGGGGCGTCGGCGCCGCCGATCGGGGCGACGCCCGCGTTGGCGCACCACACGTCGATCTCGCCGAGCTCCGCGCGGGCCCGCCCGACGAGGGCGGCGAGGCCCTCGGCGGAGGCGGCGTCCCCGGGGAGGGCGGTGCCGCCGCACTCCTGCGCGACCGCGCGGGCGGCGTCGGCGTCCAGGTCGTTGACCACGACGCGGGCGCCGGCCGCGGCGAAGGCCCGGGCGAGTGCGGCGCCGATGCCCCGGCCGGCGCCGGTCACCACGACGCCCTGGCCGGTCAGGTCGCCGCTCGGGCCGGTCGGGTCACCGCCCTGGCCGGTCAGGTCGCCGCTCGGGCCGGCCGGTCCGGCGGGGGCGCCGCTCACAGCCCACCGCCGAGGGTGACTCCGCCGTCCACCACCAGGGTCTGGCCGGTGATCCAGCCGGACTCCGGGGAGAGCAGGAAGGCGACCGCGCCCGCGACGTCCTCGGGGACGCCGAGCCGGCCCAGCGGGTAGGCCTTGACGACCTTCTCCTCCCGGCCCTCGTACAGCGCCTCGGCGAACTTGGTCTTCACCACGGCGGGGGCGACGGCGTTGACCCGGATGCCCTGCGGGCCCAGCTCGGCGCCGAGTTCGGTGGTGAGCCGGATCAGCGCGGCCTTGCTGATGCCGTACATGCCGATCCCGAGCGAGGCGCGGATGCCGGCGACCGAGGCGACGTTGACCACCGAGCCGCCGTGCTCGCCCATCCAGGCGGCGTGGGCCCGGCGGGTCCAGGCCAGCGGGCCGAGCACGTTGACGGCGAAGATCTTGGCGGCCGCGTCGGGGTCGGTCTCCAGGACCGGCCCGTAGATCGGGTTGATGCCGGTGTTGTTGACCAGGTGGTCGAGCCGCCCGAAGGCCTCCAGGGTGCGGGCGACCGCCTCCTCCTGGTGGGCCGGGTCGTCGGCCTTGCCGGCGACCGCGATCGCGTTGTCCGGGCCGCCCAGGTCGCGGACGGCCTCGGCGAGCGGCTCGGGGTTGCGGGCGGTGAGGCAGACCTTGGCGCCGCGGTCGACCAGTTCGCGGGCGATGCCGAGGCCGATGCCCCGGCTCGATCCGGTCACGACGGCCACCCGGCCCTTGAAGGAGTGCACCACGGAGGGTCCTGCCTTTCCGGTCTGCTCTGGAGTGCTGACTAAGCGCTTGCTCAGCATGCTGTCGGTGCGAGAGCCTGTCAACAGTCCGCCGGGCCGCACCGGAGCGGCCGACGGGAATGCCAGTACGACTTCTCTGGGAGGATGGCGCCATGACCAGCACGCCCATCGCCGACCTCTGGCCGACCATGCCCGGCGCCGACACCCGCCCCGAGGCGGCGTACCGGCTGCTCCAGGCGGCCGTCGAGTCGTTCGCGGAGCGCGGCTTCCACGCCACCACCACCCGGGACATCGCCACCGCGGCGGGCATGAGCCCCGCCGCGCTGTACATCCACTACCAGTCCAAGGCCGCCCTGCTCGCCGAGATCAGCCGGGCCGGCCACGCCGCCACCCTCACCCTTGTCCGGGAGGCGGCGGCCGGGGAGGGCGGCCCGGCCGAGCGGATGCGGCGCGTGGTCGAGCAGTTCACCGCCTGGCACGCCCGGGCCCGGACGGTCGGCCGGGTGGTCAACTACGAGCTGCACGCCCTGCCCGAGGACGCCTACGCCCAGGTCGCGGCGCTGCGCCTGGACATCGAGCGCGAGGTCAGCGCGCTGATCGAAGCGGGTGTGGCGGCCGGGGAGTTCGAGGTCTCGGAGGTGCGCACGGCGGCTCGCGCGGTCACCTCGCTGGGTATCGACGTCTCCCGCTGGTACACCGAGCGCTCCTCCGGCACGCCGGAGGAACTCGGCCGCCGCTACGGCGAGTTGGTGCTGCGGATGCTTGGCGCCCGGGTCTGACCGGGTCACGGGCTCGACGGGGGCACGGGCTTGACCGGGCTCCGGACGGCGAGCAGAATCGTATACGGAGTACGTGTGCCTCGTAGGCGTACAACGCCAACGCCAAGGCGCCCGCCACGACCGGTCGTGGCGGGCGCCCTGCTGTCGGGCACGGTGGCTCTGGAGGATTGCCGGGGGAGGGCCGTCAGGCGGTGGCCAGGCAGAACTTCACCAGCCCGGCGTCCACGTCGAGGACGATCCGCTCCATCTCCGCCCACGCCGGGTGGAACTCCTTGCCCCACTCGACGGTGAAGCCGAGCACCTTGCCCTGGGCGGGGTCGACGAAGTGGCGGGAGAAGACGTAGTCGTCGCTGGTCCCGCTGGTCGGGTAGAGGTGGAACCCGGTCAGCGGCGTGTACGCCGTGCCGCGCACGCCCTGGACGCCCCGGCAGAAGGCGGTGGCGAGTTCGAGGGCGGTGTCGACGTCGTCCTTGGGGATGTACTCGGCGTACGCGGTGTCGCCGGGCAGTCCGCGCTTGCCGTCGTAGGAGGTGTTGCGGAAGTTCATGTCCGGGTCCCCGGACTGGTTCTCGTCGTCGCCCCAGTTGTAGAGCATGTCCTGGGAGTAGCTGTGCACGTCGACGAACCACCGCGTCCCCGGGTAGTGGTCCAGCAGCCAGCGGACGTTGCGGGTCTCGGGCTCGGAGAAGGCGCTCGGGCCCTCGTACACCTGCTGGTCGCACGGGGAGGTGGACACCTGGGGGGTGGCGGTCGGGGCGAAGGCGGTGGTGAAGTCGAAGAGGAAGTCGTAGTTGCGGTTGAGGTCGACGCCGATGCAGTCCGGGTTCGAACTGCCGCCGGAGTTGGCCGGGTTGCGGTTCTTGCGCCACATCGGGTCGACGGTCTGGCTGTGCAGCCGGCCGTCCGGGTTGACCAGGGGGAGGACCACCAGGTCGAGCCGGAGCAGCAGGTCCTGCACCTGCTGGGCCGTGATGGTGGTGGAGCCGTAGCCCAGGCCGGTGCCGGTCCGGAAGGCCTCCAGCAGGTCGGCGGCGAAGTGGACGAGGATCTCGCAGCTGCCCCACTCTCGGGCGTGCACGCCGCCGATCAGCATCACGGCGTCCTTGGGGATGCGCGAGGGGCGGCCGATCTGCAGGGCGTGGGAGGTGCGGCCCTCGACGGACGGTTCGGGGAGGGTGATCAGCTGGGCGGAACCGGGGTAGGACGCGGCCAAACTGGTCACGGCGGACTCGACCTCGGTGATGTTCAGGTAGGACATGACGGGCCTCCCGGTTCAGCCGGCGAGCTTGGCGGCCAGGCCGTGCGGGACGGCGCCGGGGGCGGCGAACCGGTCGCCGGTGCCGACCTCGGCCTGGGCGGCCCGGCCGTGCTCGCTGGCGTTGCCGATCCGCGTGACGGTGACGCCCTCGCGTTCGAGCGCGGCGACCCGGTTCTCCGGGGCGTAGACGTCGATGCCGACGCTGCCGTCGGACTCCTGCCGCGGGCGTCCGCCGACGTCGGGGCGGATCTCGCGCAGCAGGGCGCGCAAGGTGTCGGCGTCCCGGGCGGTGACGCGGAGCCTGAGGATGTCGGGCCGGGGTGGGGTGGGGGGTGTGATGGGGACGGCGGACATGACGACCTCGGGGGATTCGTACGGATATGTCCGACGTGTACCTCGTATCCTCAGGATCCGCCTTCGCCGTAGAAGTCGTCAAGGGGCGGCTCCGGCATCCCGTCCAGCAGGCGGTCCAGGCCGGCCAGCATCTCGGCCCGGTCGTCGAAGTCGGCGAAGCGGGGGACCAGCGCGCGCAGCCGCGGGTAGTCGGCCGCGGGCAGCCGGTGCAGGCCGAGGCGCAGCACCGGGTCCGGCTCGTCCGGGTTGTCGACCACCTGGCGCTTGTCCACCAGCAGGGAGCCCAGGTTCCAGGCCACGAAGGTGCGGTAGATCGTCAGCGCGGTGGTGTCGTCGAAACCGGCCCGGGCGAGCACCGCCAGGATGTGCTCGGTGAGGGCGAGGGCCGGCGCCGGGCGGCGGGACACCGGGACGGCCAGCGGGCGGGTGGCGACCAGCGGCAGGATCTCGGGGTGGGCGTGCGCCACGACGGCGAAGGCCTGGGCGATCCGGCGCAGCTCGGTCCGCCAGCCGTGCTCGTGGCCGCCGACGCCGGTGCGCAGCTGGGTGTTGATCTCGGTGAAGTAGGCCTCGGTCAGGCCGTCCAGCAGGGCTTCCTTGCCGGGGGTGTAGCGGTACAGGGCCATCGACTCGACGCCGAGCTCCGCCGCCAGCCTGCGCATGGTCAGCGCGCCGAGCCCCTCGCGGTCCACCAGGGCGACGGCGGCGTCCAGCACCAGGGGGCGACTCAGGCGCCCGCGCTTCTCGGGGCCGTCCCGCTCAGCCATGTCCGCACTCCTCCGAACTCCTCCGAGTCGGTGCCGCCGGGCCGTCGGCCGTGCCCGGGAGGCGGGGCCGGAGGGGGCCGGGGCCGGGCAGGTCGCAGGTTACACAGCGGATACAGAACCAGGATACAAGGGACGAATAGCCGGAAAACAGGCCCCGGTCGTGCCCCGGTCGGTGACGGAGCGCAACCGGTGACCGGGTGTTGCCCGGTGGGGCTGGGTGCGGCCGGGTGGGGCGCTGGTGCGGCTGGGTATGGCCGGGGTGGGGCCCGGCATGGCCGGGACGGGTCAGTGCAGCAGGAGTCGGACGGCGAGCCAGCCCACCAGCGCGGCCGAGCCCAGGGCGGTCCACCGGCGGCCGCGGGCCCCGGTCAGGGCCCGGCCGAGCAGGGCGCCGCCGAGGGCGAGCAGCAGTTGCCAGCTCGCCGAGGCGGCGAACACGGCGAGGGTGAAGACCGTGCGGGCGAGCGGGCCCGTCGGGCTGCCGGGGCCGTCGCCCAGGACCAGGGCGGCGAAGTAGAGCACCGTCAGCGGGTTGAGCAGGGTGATCCCGAGCAGGGTCAGGAAGGCCCGGGCGGGGCCGGGCGGGGTCTGCGCCGCCAGGGCGGCGGAGCCGCGGGGGCGCAGGGCGGTGACGGCGGTGCGGAGGGCCAGGGCGAGCAGGACGAGGGCGGAGGCGATCCGCAGCGGCGTGGCCACCGGCGCCAGCAGTGGCGCGAGGCCGCTGCCGCCGACGGCGGCCAGCACGGCGTACAGCCCGTCCGCGGTGGCCACGCCGAGGGCGGCGCAGGCCCCGGTGCGCAGCGAGGTCCGGGCGCTGAGCGCCACCAGGTAGGCCCCGACGGCCCCCACCGGGACGGCGACGCCCCACCCGGCGAGCAGCCCCGCGACCAGCGCGGCCCTCATGCGAGGGCGCGGTCGGGCCTCCGGGGGTGGCCGGGCTGCTGCTGACCGGCGGCCGGGCGGGCGGCGGCGGTCACGGGCAGCGGGCGGGCGGGTGCGGTGGTCATGCGGTGATGGTGGCGGGCGGGGTGCCGGGGGTGCAAGTGGTTTCTCCGGTGGGGGCGGGTAGCGTGGGGCGCTCCGTGGACACCGCTTCGAGGAGGCTCCCGATGACCAGTCAGAACGACCACGTGCGCGAGCTGTTGGCCGAGGCCTGGCAGTCCTGGGCGGAACGCGGCGCGGCCCTCGGGGCGACCGACTGGGACCGGCCGACCCGGCTGACCGAGTGGACCGTACGGGACCTGTACGCGCACGTGGCACCCGTGCCGGAGATGTTCACCGGACTGCGCGGGGCCGTCCTGGACGGTCCGGCCGAACTGACCTGCGGGGCGGACGTCCTGCGGACCTTCAACCGGCCGGGCGGGCTCGCCCACACCGCCGCCGGACAGGTCGCCGAGCTGGCCAGGGAAGCGGCCAGGGCGAGCGAACCGGCGGCGCTGATCGCCCGGTTCGGCACCGAGGGCCCGGATGCCCTGGCCGGGCTCGCGGACCTGCCGCCGAGCACCGTGGTGGCGCACCCGCTGCTCGGCAGCGTCACGGTCGGGGCGCTCGGCGAGGTGGCGCTGATGGAGGCGACCGTCCACCTGCTGGACCTGGTCGCGGCCGTCGGCGGCCCCGCCCCGGCCGAGGGGGCGCTGCGGTTCACCCGCGGGCTGCTGGCCGAGGTCACCGACCCGGTGGCCTTCATCGAGGCGGCGGCGGGCCGCAGTTCGGAGCCGGTGCTGCCGGTCATCCGCTGAGCCGGTGCTGCCCGTCATCCGCTGAGCCGGTCGACCACTGACCCGGAGGGTCCGGTTCCCGCTGGTCAGTCGTATGCTGGGGGCTCGGAGAACGCGTCACTCGGGGGGATGTCGATGGACAGGTTGTGGGACCTCTGGTGGCTGCTGCCGATGGTGATCTACGGCGGCTCGGATTTCGCCCGCAGAGCGCTGAAGAACCGCCACCAGCGCAAGCTGGAGGTGCTGGAGGCGAAGGAGCGGCAGCGGGTCGCCCTGGAGGCGGCCGGCCGCCCGCCGGAGCCGGTCTGCGGCTGCACCCACCACCTGGCCAAGCACGACAAGCAGGGCCGCTGCCACGAGGTGGTCGAGGCGCCCACCGGCTGGGACGCCGACCGGCGCCCGGTGAGCTACGAGCCGCGGCAGTGCAACTGCCAGCAGTACGTGGGGCCGGAGCCGCTGGGCACGGTGTTCGCACCGGAGCTCACCGACCGCTGAGCCCGGCGCCGTCCGGCCCGCCGCCCTGGTGGGCCCGCCGTCCGGCCCGCCGCCCTGGTAGGCCCGCCCTGGCAGGGCCCGCTGCTCCCCGCGCCGTCGGTCCGGTGCGGGGAGCAGCGGTGTGCCCGGTCAGCCCAGGGCGAGGGCGCTCAGCCGGTCGGCGGCGCCGTTGAAGAGGTCCTGGTCACCGGGGAAGGTGCCGGAGTCGGCGTACTGCCAGAAGGTCTGGTAGCCCCAGCCGTTCGGCAGGGTGCCGGCGGTGGAGGAGTAGCGGGCGATCCAGAGCGGGTTGGTGGCGCCGAAGCCGCCGTAGTTGCCGGTGCAACTCGCCCACCAGTTGGTCGTGGTGTAGAGGGTGGGGTAGCGCCCGGTGCGGTTGCGGACGGTGGTGGAGAAGTCCCGGATCCAGCTGACCATGGCGCTCTGGCCGAGGCCGTAGCAGCTGGCACCGTACGGGTTGTACTCGATGTCGAGGGCGGGCGGCAGGGTCGCGCCGTCGGCGGACCAGCCGCCGCCGTGGTCGACGAACCAGTTGGCCTGGGCGGAGCCGGAGGAGTTGTTCGGCAGCGCGAAGTGGTAGGCGCCGCGGATCAGTCCGGCGTTGTACGAGCCGTTGTACTGCTGGGCGAAGTACGGGTTGGTGTAGCTGGTGCCCTCGGTGGCCTTGACGTAGGCGAACTGGGCGCCGTTGGCCGCCGCCGTGGACCAGTCGACGTTGCCCTGGTAGCTGGCGACGTCCAGTCCGGGGGTCTGGGTGGCGGCGAGGGCGGGCAGCGGCGACGCACCGGTGCGTCCCTCGTGGGCGGCGACGGTGGAGCCGGCGAAGTCGCGGTCGGGGTGGAAGGCCGGGCGGGCCTCGGGGGTGGGGGTGGGGCCGGCGGGGGTGAGAGGGGCAGGGGCGAGAGGGGCGGGGTCGGCCGCGTAGGCGGGCGCGGTGACGCCGGTGACCAGGGCGGTCGCGGCGGCGAGTGCGGCCAGTACGGGGAGCCGACGGCGGGTCGTGGGTCTTCCGGTGGTACCGGTGGGGCGGGCGGAGCGGGAAGAGCGGGGCATGGACACTCCTCTGGTTCCGGTGTCTGGTTCCGGTGCGAATGGCCCAACGGGTCTGCTGCGGCCGGTGGTTGGACCGACCGGGGAGCAGGTTAGCCATGTACCCGCCAGCTGCGCCAGGTGCCTGCGCCCGGGGCAGGGCGGCGATGTGGCACGATGCATAAAAGTCGACATTCACCAGAACGCCGACCGTCACGAGAACGAGGTAGCGCCATGCCCGAGACCGCCGCCAGGACCGCCGGTGAACTGACCTTCCGCCCCGCGACGCCCGCCGACGTCCCGGCGCTGGTCGAGCTGGTCGAGTCCGCCTACCGGGGTGAGGCCAGCAAGGCCGGCTGGACCACCGAGGCGGACCTGCTGGGCGGGCAGCGCACCGACGCCGAGGGGGTGGCGGAGGCCGTCGGCCACGCCGAGGGGCTGGTGCTGCTGGCCGAGCGCGACGGTGAGCTGCTGGCCTGCTGCCAGCTGGAACGGCGGGGCGAGCGGGCGTACTTCGGCATGTTCTCGGTGCGCCCGGGCCTCCAGGGCGGCGGGATCGGGCGGCTGGTGCTCGCCGAGGCGGAGCGGCTGGCCGGCGAGGAGTGGGGGGTCGGCACGATGGAGATGACCGTCATCGAGCAGCGCGCGGAGCTGATCGCCTGGTACGAGCGCCGCGGCTTCCGTCGTACCGGCGTGTACAGCCCGTTCCCGTACGGCGACGAGCGCTTCGGTGTCCCGCGCCGTCCGGACCTCCGGTTCGAGCAGCTGATCAAGGAGCTGTAGGGGCGCGCGGGGCGGGTTCGAGGAGGGCTCGGGTGAGGGGTCGGTGAGGGCTCTGGAGGGGGGTCGGGTGGGGGGCTCGGCGAGGGGCGATTTGTTGATCGTTTGATGGTCTGTCGTCCTACTGATGCAACGTCAAGTCGCTGAGCTGGGGCGATGCGGAGATGTCATACCTCGTTCATGATTGGTCCAGACCAATGTGAGAGGCTGAGGACGTACGGCGAAGTTCCGTCCGATGCCCAGGGGGGCCATTTCCGCATGCCCGTACTCCATGGCACCGCCATGTCCGCACCCGAGACCGGTCCGCGCCGGACGCCCGCGGACCCCGACCTCCGACTCCCCAGCCCGCCCGACGACCAGGAGCTCTACTGGTACTTCGGCCCGCAGCGCCGCTGGGTGCTGCTCTGCGCCACCCTCTCCTACGCGGGAGCCACCGCCACCCTCGGCCTGTTCGCCCTCAGCAAGCCGCTGCTCTGGCCGTTCCTGGTGCTCACCGTGCTCAACGCCGCCACCTGGCTGCTCTCGCTCACCGACGGCCAGCGGGCCCGCCGCTTCACCCGCGACTCGCACGACCTGCTGCTGCGCGCCTGGAGCCCCGCCCGCCACCCCAGCGTGGACCTGCTGCTGCCGACCGCCGGCGAACCGCTCGCCGTCCTCGACAACGCCTACCGGCACACCGCCGCCGTCCAGTGGCCCGGCGAGCTGACCGTGCTGGTCCTCGACGACGCCGACCGCCCCGAGGTGCGCGAACTCGCCCGCTCCTACGGCTTCCAGTACCGCGCCCGCCCCGACCGCGGCCGCTTCAAGAAGGCGGGCAACCTCAACCACGGCCTGGCCGAGGGCACCGGCGAGGTCATCGCCGTCCTCGACGCCGACTTCTGCCCCCGCCCCGACTTCCTGCACCACCTGGTGCCCTACCTCGACAACCCCGAGGTCGGCATCGTGCAGAGCCCGCAGTGCTTCGACACGGACGCCGACATGTCCTGGCTCGAACGCGCCGCCGGAGCGACCCAGGAGATCTTCTACCGCTGGATCCAGCCCTCCCGGGACGCCCAGGACGGCACCGTCTGCTGCGGCACCAACGCGCTCTACCGACGCGCCGCCCTGCAACGGATCGGCGGCTTCGCCGAGATCGACCACAGCGAGGACCTCTACACCGGCCTCGCCCTCGCCCGGGCCGGCTGGAGCACCCGGTACGTCCCCGCGCTGGTCGCCAAGGGCATGTCGCCCACCGGCCTGCCCGCCTTCATCAGCCAGCAGTACCGCTGGTGCCTCGGCTCGCTCGCCCTCGTCCGCGACCCGGACTTCCGCAGCGGCCCGCTCCCCCGCTCGGCCCGGCTGTGCTTCTGGAACGGCATCCTCGGCTACGTCACCAGCGCGGTGAACGTGTTCGCCGTGCCGCTGCCCGCGCTGATCATGCTGTTCTTCGCCCCCGAGGAGATCCAGCCCTGGCAGGTCCTGCCCTTCCTGCCGCCGATCTGGGTCGCCCTGGTGCTGCTGCCCGCGATGTCCCGCACCCGCTGGCGCTTCGAGGTCACCCGGGTCCAACTCCTGGGCGGGCTCTGCCACGTGATCGCCATCGCGCACGCGCTGCGCCGCCGCTCCGCCGACTGGGTGCCCACCGGCGCCGTCTCCGGCGGAACCGCCCTGGCCCGCAGCGTCGCCCGACTCGGCGTCGGCTGGCTCGGCCTCGTCATCCTCGCGGGCGCGGCCGGCCTGGTGCGCGCCGGGCTGGAGTACGGCTGGCGGCCCTTCTGGGCGCTCGCCGCGCTGCTCGGGCTCACCGCGTACACCATGATCCCGCTGATCAGGTCGCTGTGGCCGCTGCTCGGCACGGGCCGGGCCGCGCGGGCCGCGGACGGCGGCAAGGGCGCCGCCGTCGGAGAGGTCGCCGCACCGGCGCGGCGCCGCACCGGACTCGGACCCGACCTCGGCTTCGGCCGGGCGGAAGCCGTCGCCGTCACCGCCGTGCTGCTGCTCTGCGGGGTGCTCGCCTCCGGCTGGGCCGACCCGCTGATCTTCTGACCGCCCGGTTTCTCAGCCTGGTTCCTCTGCCTGGTTCCGCCCGCCTGGTTCCTCCGCTCTTCCCCGCTCTTCCCCGCTGCGTTTCCTTGCGCGTCGCCCCACCGGCGCGGACCCCCGCCGCCCGGCCGCCCCATCGGCCCGGCGGGCCCGACCACCGCTGCCAGCCCAGCAAGGAGCACCGCCGTGTCAACGGCCGTACCACCACCGACGTCGTCCGCGTCCTCGGACGAACTGCTGCCCGGAGTCGTCCGGGTGGACCGGCAGGCCGCTGCCGCCGGAACCACCTCGACCTCCGCCTCTCCGTCCGACTCCGATTCCACCTCCGCCTCCGGCACCGTGGCGTCGACGGGTGAGCCCCGCCGCCGCGCCGCCTTCCGTCCCGACATCGAGGGACTGCGCGGCATCGCCGTGCTCTCCGTCCTGGCCTACCACGCGGCCGTCCCCGGCCCGACCGGCGGCTTCGTCGGCGTCGACGTCTTCTTCGTCATCTCCGGCTTCCTGATCACCGGTCTGCTCACCGGCCGCCCGATCGGCCTGTGGGACTTCGCCGCCCGCCGCGCCCGCCGCATCCTGCCCGCCGCCGCCACCGTCCTGGTGGCGACCGCCGCCGCCGGCGGCGCGCTGCTCGACCCGCTGCGCGGCACCGACCTCGCCCACGACCTGATCGCCTCCGCAGGCCAGTTCGCCAACTGGCGCTTCGTCGGCCAGCAGACCGACTACCTCGCCGCCGAACACGACCCCAGCCCGCTCCAGCACTTCTGGTCCCTCGGCGTGGAGAACCAGTTCTACCTGCTCTGGGGCGTCCTGCTGCTCGGCCTCGCCCGCTACCTGCACGGGCGCCGCCGGACCCTGGCGATCACCCTCGCCACCCTGGCCGTCGGCGGGGCCTCGCTGGCGCTCTGCCTGCGCTGGACGGCGACCTCGGCGCCGCTCGCCTACTTCTCCACCGGCAGCCGGCTCTGGGAGTTCGCCGCCGGGGCCTGCGCCGCCCTGCTGGGCAGCGCCCTCGCCGCCCGTACCGTGGGCCGTACCGCCACCCGTACCACCGGTCGTGAGCTCGCCCCCGCCCCCGTCGGCGGGCGCGGCTCCGGGCGGGCCGTGACCCGGGTGCTGCGGCTGGTCGGCTGGGCCGGCCTGGCGGCCGTGCTCGCTTCGGTCTTCCTGTACGACCGCACCACCCCCTTCCCCGGCGCGGCCGCCCTGCTGCCCGTCCTCGGCACCGCGGCCCTGCTGCTCGCCGCCCCCGCCGACCGGATCGTCGGCGGCGTCCTCGCCAGCCGCCCGCTGCGCGCCGCCGGACGCCTCTCGTACGCCTGGTACCTGTGGCACTGGCCGGTGCTGACCATCGCCCAGGCCCGGTACGGCCAGCTGACCTGGCCGGTGCTGCTCGCCCTGACCGCCGCCAGCGCGCTGCCCGCCTGGCTCACCCTGCGGCTCGTCGAACAGCCCCTGCGGTACGGCAGCACCCCGGCGCCCCGGCGCGGCCTCGCCGTCGGCGCCAGCGCGCTCGTCATCCCGCTGATCGCCGCGCTCACCCTCGGCGGCGGCACCGTCCGCGCGCTCGGCGGCACCGCGGACACCGCGACCGTCGCCCCCGCCGGAGCCGTGGACGGGCCCGCCCTGCTCGCCCCCGGCGCCCGGGTGCTCGGCCTCACCCCCTCGCTCGCCCGCGCCCGGGAGGACTTCCCGCCCGGCAAGGGCTGCGAGATCCCGCTCAACGCCGACAGCAGCCCCCGCTGCCTCTTCGGCAACCAGGACAGCCCCGACCGGATCGTGCTGCTCGGCGACTCGCACGCCGGGCAGTGGATCTCCGCCGGGCTCGCCCTCGCCGAACAGCGGCACTGGGCCCTGGAGGTGTTGGTCAAGCCCGGCTGCCCGCTGGCCACCCTGACCGTGCGCAACAACGTCCTCGGCCGCACCTTCGACGAGTGCGACCGCTGGCGCGAGAACACCCTCACCCGGCTCACCTCCGGGCCCAAACCCCGGCTGGTCCTGATGGCCGGCCTCAACCGCTACGGCAGCCAGGAGGAACGCACCGAGGGCTGGACCCGCACCCTCGACCGCCTCACCGCGCTCGGCGCCCCGCTCGCCTACCTCGGCGACACCCCGATGCCGG
The DNA here is from genome assembly GCF_042731675.1 of Kitasatospora sp. NPDC059827. Taxonomy (NCBI): domain Bacteria; kingdom Bacillati; phylum Actinomycetota; class Actinomycetes; order Kitasatosporales; family Streptomycetaceae; genus Kitasatospora; species Kitasatospora sp. NPDC059827. The sequence continues at coordinate 33,871 of NZ_JBHWIV010000049.1, forward strand.
GCAAGGACATCCCCACCTGCCTGGCCGCCTCCGACGGCCGCTCCGACGCCTGCTTCTTCCCCCGCGACACCGCCTTCGAGCCCGACCCGATGCTCGACGGCGGCCTCGCGGCCCGCTACGGCGTCCGCACCCTCGACCTGGGGCCGCTGCTCTGCCCGGGCAGCGGGGCGAGCTGCCCGGCCGTGCTGGAGGGCGTGGTGCTCTACCGGGACACCGGGCACATCACGGACACCCTCGCCCGGGTGCTGGCGCCGCGGATCGACAAGGGGGTGCTGGGCGCGCAGTGAGTGGTGCGGCGAGCGCCTGGTGAGCTCGGTGCCGTTCTGCATTGCTCCGTGGGTTCAGGTCAGCACTGCCCCGCGGGTTCAGGTCAGCACCGGTTCGCGGGGCAGCTCCTCCAGGCGGGAGTCCGCCCCGACGATCCGGAACACCCCCGGCCCCACCTCCTCGGAGCGGCTGCGGATGTCCATGTAGAGGTGGGCGGGCCACTCCGTCCGCAGCGACCAGCTGACGCCGATCAGATCGGCGCCGTCCAGCCGGGCGCCGGTCAGGTCCGCGTCGGTCAGATCGGCGTGGGCCAGGCCGGCGCCCGTGAAGTCCCCGTCGACCAGGACGGCGGCCGCGAGGCAGGCGTGGTCCAGGGTCGCGCGGGACAGGTCGGCGCCGGTGAGGTCCGCCGAGGTGATGTACGCCTGGCTCAGGTCGGCCCTGGCCAGGGCGCCGCCGCGCAGCGTCGCCCCGGCCAGCACCGCCCCGCAGAGCTGGGCCCGGCGCAGGTCCGCCCCGTCCATGGCGGCGCCGGTGAGCAGGGCGTAGCGCAGGTCGGACTCCGGCAGCCGGGTGTCGCGGAGCCGGGCGCCCGCCAGGTGGGCGTTGAAGAGCTGGGCCCGCACCAGGTTGGCGCCGGACAGGTCGGCGGCGTACAGGTTCGCGTCGTCCAGCGTCGCGTCCGACAGGTCGGCGCGCCACAGTTCGGCCTGGCAGAGGTTGATGTCGGTCATGATCGCCGAGCTCAGGTCCACGTCGTGGAGCCGCGCGCCGACCAGGCTCGCGCCCGTCAGGTCCGCCGCCCGCAGGTCGGCCCCGGACAGGTCGGCGCCGGCCAACTCGGCGTTGTGGAGCACCGCGCCCGGGCCCGGCACCCGGAGCGGCTCGAAGGCCAGGGCGGCCCGCAGCCAGGTCCGGAAGCCCTCGCTCGGCGGCTCCTGGGCCCGGCCGGCCGCCGACCCCCGTCCGTCCCGTACGGAATCACCGGCCACGACGCCTCCTCCGCTGGTCGGCCCCGTCGGCGGGGCCGTACCTGCCGTCCAGTCTGTCGTTCACGCTGTCGTTCACCCTGCGGTCCACCCGGGGCACGATCGGGGTCCGGAACGGTCCGGGCCGGGGCCCGGACCTCGGCTCGGAGCCTGGCCCGGAACGCGGCCCGGAGCCTGGCCCGGACTTCGGCTCGGCCCCCCGGGGTGGCGAGGGGAGGTCCGAGCGCGACGGGCCGCGCGCGAACATCTGCTGCAGGATCTGCGGCGCCGCGATGCCGATCGCCAACGCCCCCACCGGGCCCGCCACCTGGTTCGAGGCGGTGGACGCCGCCGTCACGATCACCCCGACGCTCAGCCGGATCGCCACCGCCACCACGTACGGAGCCAGCTTCATCTGCCCCCGGTACGTCCACGGGAAGCCGCCCACGGAGTTGATCCGCTCGTGGAGGGTCCACGCCTCGATGGCAGCCGCACCACCGAGCCCCCACAGGCATGCAGCCAACATCTGCATCCGAGCAACTCCTCGCACCCACCGCACCGTTGATTCCCGACGGCCCTCTCGCCGACCATGCTGGTGCACCGGGCCGTGCACTGCCGGGCCCGCCACCCCGCAGGGCACCGATCCTCGGGAACTACCGGCGTTCCGGGGGCGGGCGCGGGCCCGCCGTGGTAATGCGCTCGTGCGGGTGTGGGTTGGGTGCGTGTGGATGTGAGGGTGGGTGGACGTGCGGGCGTCGGGTTCCGGTCAGCCGTAGACGCCGCGGCAGAGCCGAGCCTGCTCGGAACCGGCCGGCCAGCGGCCCATCCGCTCCGCCTGGTCGCAGATCGTCCCCTGGCCGAGCGAGGGCAGCCCCGGCGCCCCCGGGCCCGCGTTCGGTGCCGGGCGGCCGGACGGGCTCGGCCGCGGGCTGCGACCCGCCTTGGAGTGCGGCGAGGCCGAGGCGTGCGGGGCTCCGCTCTGGTCCGCCCCGCTGCCCGGGGCTGCCGCCGCCGTGGCCGGGTCACCGCCCGGCAGGGCCGGGGCGCCCCCCGGCGCGGGGGAGGGGCCGGGGGACGGCGAGGGCGTGCCGGCCGGCGGAGCGAGCGGCAACAGGCCGGACGGCGTGGCCGACGGCGAGGCCTCCGGCAGGGCCACCACCCGGACGTCGTCACCCGACCCCGGACCGCACATCACCAGCAACGCGGCCAGCACCACCAGCGTCCCGCCGGCCGCCACCACCCGGGCCCTCCGCGACCGGTGCAACGGCGGAGGTGTGCCGCCGGGCGGCGGACCCGCCTGCGGGGGTCCGGCCTGCGCGGGTCCCGCCGACGAGGGCTGCGCCCGGAACGGCTCCGCCTGCGACGGGATCGGGAGGGGGACGGGAGGTGGCTGCCAGGCGTTCGACGGCCACTGCCACTGTCCTCCGGTGGGCTGCCCAGTCATGTGCTCGTCCTTCCAGCGCCGCCCCCCGCCGTACCTTTCCGTGCTCAACGAGCGCGCCGACCACGGGACATGACCCGGAAGAGGGGTCTGGACGGGCGCTGATTGCCGCCGACCCACATGCTGGGGGTCATGGAGACCAACAGCACGTCCGCACACCTGGTCGAGGTGGCCGAGTTCCGGACCGACAGCCGCTACCGCCTCGTCCACCTCGAAGGCCACGGCTGGGAACCCCTCGCCCCCGAGGAGTTCGAACCCCGCATCCACCAGCTCTTCCCCGACCTCGACCCGCACGACCCCGTCAAGGTGCACTGGGCCGACCACCCCTGGGAATGGCCGAGTTGGCACCCCGGCGAAGCATGAGCCACTGATCGCCCGGCCGTCGGGTTCGCTACGCTTTCCGGGTGAGCGTGGATCACTTCTGGCGCCGCCTGCCAGGCCAGGCCGTGGACGCCTGTTCGCCCGAGGAACTCGGCGAACTCGTGCCCCGGAGCCGCGACGTCCGGTACGACCGGCTGGTCGCCGCCGGACTCGCCCTCGGCGTACGGCGGACCGCCGTCCTGATGGAACTCGCCCTCACCGAGAACGGCCTCCACCCCGACCCGGCCGCCCGGCTCCCCGTCTACGGCGGCACCCGCCGTGACACCGGGGCCGGGATGCCGGTGCTGCGGCCCGACCAGGTCGCCGCCGCCTTCACCTTCCTGCGCGACTCGGCGCTCGGCGAACTCGTCCGCCAGCAGGACACGGTGCTCGCCCGGCGGGTCGCCCAGCTCGACTCCGAACCGCCCTGGTCCGAGTCCTGGGCCGCCCGCGTCGTCAACGACCTGCGCGACCTGCGGGACTTCTTCGCGGGCGCGGCCGCCGCAGGGGACGCCGTCGTCGTCCGGGAATCCGAATGAGGGAACCGAATGCGATCCGCTGAACCGATACGCCCTGCCGAACGGATACGCCCCGCCGACCCGGAGCGTCCTGTTGACGCCGGGCGGCTCACGGACCCTGGGAGCATCGCCGACCCGGAGCGCCCGCCGGGGACGGTCGGCTACGGCGAGGCAGCGGAACAACTCGCCGTCCAGTACGAGAGCGTGGACTTCGCCGAGGTCCACCGCTCCCTGCTGCACCTCTACCCGGCCGCGCCCGCCGCCGTCCTCGACATCGGCGCCGGCACCGGCCGCGACGCGGCCGCCCTCGCCGCCCTCGGCCACCGGGTCACCGCCGTCGAACCGACCCCCGAACTACGCGCCGTCGGCGCCCGCCTGCACCCCCGCGCGGGCATCCGCTGGATCGCCGACGCCCTGCCCGACCTGCCCGAGCTGACCGCCCGGGGCGAGCAGTACGACCTCGTCCTGATCACCGCCGTGTGGATGCACCTCACCCCCGCCGAACGCCCGCCCGCCATGCAGGCGGTGGCCCGCCTCCTCGCCCCCGGCGCCCGCCTCGCCCTCACCCTGCGCCACGGCCCCGTCCCGCCCGGCCGCCGCATGTTCGACCTCCCGGCCGACCACACCACCGCCCAGGCGGAAGCCCACGGCCTCCACCTCCTCCACCAGGGCGAGCGGTCCGACCTGCACGCCCGTACGGACGTGACCTGGACCGAACTGGTCTTCCAGCGCGGCCACCGGCCCCCGCCCCCGCCGCTCTGACAGCGGCCCCGCCGCCGCTTTGACACCGGCCCGGGGCAAACCCGGTGACACGCGCGTGGCGTGCGGCGAGACTGGCGACGTACGCGAACCGGCAGGGGGAAGGGCAGCACGTGGCACTGGTGAAGAAGGGGTCCCGTCGCATCGTCGTCGACGGCGTCGAGTACCGCTGGCGGATGAGCAGGAAGCACTGGTGCTGCGACTACGACGCCGGCACCCTCGGCTACGTGGTGGAGGACGCGGCCCGACCCGGTACGACCCTCGTCGTGGAGACCGGACGGCCGGAGACGTCCGTACCTGGGCTGGTGCCCGCGGAGGTCGTCCTGCCGGGCGAGGTCGCCGCCGGGATCCGGGCCGCCCGGTCGCAGGGCTGGACGCCCACCGTCGCCGGCTCGCCGTTCCAGCTGCGCCACTCCGCGGTCCGCCACGAGCCGCACGAACGGCATGAAGCGCACGACTCGCACGACCCGTACGACCCGCACGAAGCAGCCGAGCACCGAGAGCGATGACCATGACGAACCACCCGGCCGGGGACCAGGCCGCCGCCCACCGCGCCGTCGAGAACCTGATCGCCCGCTACGCCGAACTGGTCGACGACGGGGACTTCGCGGGGCTCGGGGAACTCCTCGCCGACGCCGTGTTCACGGGCAGCGGCGAACCCCTGCGCGGGCGCGCGGAGATCGAGCGGATGTTCTGCGAAACGGTGATCCGCTACGAGGACGGCACCCCGCGCACCCAGCACGTCACCACCAACCTCGCCGTCGACGTCGACACGGCGGCAGGCACGGCGACGGCACGCTCCTGCGTCACCGTCCTCCAAGCCCTCCCCGGCTTTCCGCTCCAGCCCATCGCCGCCGGCCGCTACCACGACCACTTCGAACACCGCGACGGCGCTTGGCGGTTCGCGGCACGCCGGGTCCGGATCACCCTGGTCGGGGACGTCAGCCGCCATCTGCGACCGGCGGCCGACCGGGGGTAGCCGCCACCGCCACCGGCCGGCTACGCCCCCACCTGCTACCTCCTCACCTGCTACGCCCCGGCCTGCTGGTAGAGCGTCACCAGGAGGCCGTGCACCGGCTCGCCCTCCGGGTCCTCCTCGGCCTCGTCGACCAGTGCGGCCAGCGCCTCGGCCAGCTTCGCCGCCTTGGCCGGGCTGAGCCGTAGGTGGCGCAGCGTCATGAGGTGGTCGACGGGAGAGCGGTCCAGCTCCTGGGCGACGGCCCCGAACAGCGCGGCCGTGCCCTCGGCCCGGGGCTCGGCGACGAGGAGGCGTTCGGCGGTCCGTCGGTAGTACTTCTCGGTGCCGCCGCGTACCCGTCGCGTTCCCGCGTCCTGGACCAGCCCCGCCTCGCACAGCACCCTGAGGTGGTGGGAGACGCTGCCCTTGTTCGCCCCCAGCTGCGCGGCGAGTCGGCTGATCGTCGACGGCCGGGTGCTCAGGGCGAACAGCAGGCGCTGGCGCATGGGGTGGGCGAGTGCGGAGTGCTGGAGCGGCGTGGTGATCCGCTGCACGTCCTCGCCCTCGCCCTTGCCTTCGTCTTCATCCGGTTGGTGGCTCACCCGATCAAGCGTTAAGTACGGTTGACGCTTTGGCAAGCCGCTGGTCTACTCCCTCCCATGACCTCCACACCTTCCACCCCGTCACTGCCCGCGGCGCTGCCCGTGCCGTTGCCCGCGCCGCTGGATGCCGTCGCCGTCGTCGAGTCGATCGCCGACCTGGTCAGCGAGAACTACGTCTTCCCCGACGCCGCACAGCAGTTGGCGGACCTGCTGCGCCGCCGCAACGCCGATGGCCGCTACGAGTCCCTGAACGTCGAGGAGTTGGCCGACGCGGTCACCGCCGACCTGCGGTCCGTCAACGGTGACCTGCACCTGGCCCTCAAGCACCACGCCGTGCCGGTGCCGCCGGAGCGCGGCGCGGCCGTACTCGCCGCGATGCGGCGGGACTTCGACGCCTCCCTGGGCGGCGTGCCGCGGGTGGAGCTCCTCGACGGCGGCGTCGCCGTCCTGGAGATCGGGCCCAAGATGTTCCCGCTGGACTGGGCGGCCCAGCCGCTGGCCGCGGCGCTCTCGCTGGTGGCCCCCGCCCGCGCCCTCGTCCTGGACCTGCGCCGCAACACCGGCGGCGATCCGGACACGGTCGCCTTCGTCTGCGGCTACCTGCTCGACCGCCGTACGCACCTCAACACCCTGCTCTCGCGGCAGGGCGCGGTGGCCGAGCAGTCCTGGACACCCCCGTTCGTGCCCGGCGCCCGTTTCGGCGGCAGCAAGCCGCTGTACGTGCTGACGAGCGGGAACACCTTCTCGGCGGGCGAGGAACTCGCCTACGACCTCCAGCAGTTGGGCCGCGCCGAGATCGTCGGGGAGGCTACCCGGGGCGGCGCGCACCCGCGCGAGGGCTGGACGGTGCACCCCCACCTGGAGCTCAGCGTGCCCGTCGCCCGCGCCCTCAACCCGGTCTCGGGCACCAACTGGGAGGGCACCGGCGTCCGGCCCGACGTCCCGTGCGACCCCTCGACGGCGCTGGACCGCGCGCTCGCCCTGGCCGTGGCGCGCCTCGCGTAGGGGATCAGAGCCTCAACGGCTCGAAGGTGCCGTCCCGGAAGGTCAGGACGGCCGGCTCGGCACCGAACTCCTCGCGCAGATACCCGCCGTAGCCGGGCTCCTCGACGTGCGGCGCGACCAGCTCCAGAACGGTGTGGACGCCGCCCATCATGCCGTCGAGCCAGAGGGCGCGGAGGATGCGTCACATCATTGCGAGCACCGGATGTTCCTGGGTCGCGCTGGCTTTCTTCGTTGGCCTTTCGCAGGTGACAAGGCTCAAGGCCGCGATCCTTCCTGTCCGAATGGCCGTTCCCGTGCTGGTCATCATCGAAAGCGCACGCCGACTCAGCCTCTCCGCCGCGTTCTCGCCCCCGGTCGGCAGAGCCACTTGGACAGTAACCCTGGCCGTCTCGATCGCCGCAGCGGCGGTCATCCTGACGATCGCTTCGGTGCGCCACTGGAAGACGCGCAGCGACAGGAACGCGATCGTCTGAGGCTGCCCCGTTTAAGCAGGTGAGGGTGCGTCGACGGTCACGGTACGGTCCCCGGGTGGAGCTCTTGAACCCGGCCTGCCCGTTGCACGGACCCGGCATCGACCCTTCGTCCTTGGTCGGTAGCCGGCTCGTCGGGGTGCTGGCGTCGTGGCACATCTACGACGGGCACCCTGGCGACGGCCCGGTCGAGGTGTGGCTGATCGACGATCGAGGCGGGTCCACCAACATTGCCAGCGGCACGGACTGGTGCCTCATGGTCGAGTCCTCCGGGCCTGAGGATGGGTTCGACATGGGCGAATGGGGTCGGATCGACGTACTGCCCGTAGGTGACGAGACCCCGTTCGCGGCCCACCTCGGCGAGGCGGTGCTCGAAGTCCGGCAGGAGTGGGAGCCGGCAACAGGGCGTGTGGCGCTTGAGCTGGACTTCCCATCGGGCAGTGTCCGCTGCGAGAGCTGGAGCGGTGACCTCCGTCTCCTGGCCGTGGACAGACCTGCGGACCCGACCACACCCCCAATGCCATGATCTCGGGATGGCTGGTGCGATCACGGCGTCGGAGCCGTCCTGGACAGGCCCGTTCACGGGGCTGGGTCGAGCGGCTGCAGGTGACCCAACCCGGCGACGAGGACAACGTGTACTTCCTCAGCATCGACTCCGGCTGCGTCCAGGTCGATTCGGGTCCGCACGGCCAGGCACCGTTCATCGTCGAAGGCGCCACCCGCACGGACACGTCCGACCCGGCAGAAGCCCTTGCGGCCGTCTGCGCGGAGTTCGGACTTCACGAGGACTCGTAGCAAGGCCCTGGCGGCGGAGGAGGTCCGCGGGATTTCGCTGTTCACCGGACAGCGGCACGGGCCCTGGCGTGATCATGGGCGGTGCGAAGCAGCCATGATCTCTGACCAAGGCCGTGAGGATGAGTCTGCTGGACGATGCCGACCGCGTTGAGTCCCTGTTCGGGTTGGCTTGCTTTCCGGGCAGACTTCTACGACTGCCTGACCGCCCGGGCGGATGCCCTGTTCGAGCTCACCGACGCGCCGCTGTGCTCCGATGGAGCGGTGAAGTCGCTGGTTGACCTGGCGCTGACCGATGAGCATCGGCGCGAAGACCGTCAAACGCGACCTCGCCATTGCCGAACACCAAGATCGAAGAGGCTAAAGAACTAGCTAAGGGGTCTCGCCTCGCTTCGACGTCCCCAGGGGAAGGTCATTGATCGGCGGGGCATCGACCCGCATGTCGGCCGACCGTACGAAGGTGCCGATGCCCTGCTCGATCCGGCGTGCTGCGGGCGGCTGCTCGCCGTCGCGACGCTCCGGACAGGCAGAACGTCGAAGTCCTGCGGGAGTGCTCGGAAACGTCGGCGGTGTCCTGGGCGAGGTGGTCGGTTCGCTGGTGGCGGGGTGGATGTGGGGGTGCACAGGAAGTCGGGTGGGTCGACTTCCTGTGTCGGGCGGGGGTGGCTGCTGACCTTGAATCCGTGATGTCGGCCAGCCGTCAGAGGTCAGGCCCGAGGTGGTGCGGCCCACGGGTGGGTGGGCTGGGCGCGGTAGCGCGCCCGGGTGGCCCGGCGCTCCCCGGCCTCGGCGAAGAATGCGGCCCGGGCTTCCGCTCCGGTGTCGAACGGCGCCGGGTAGAAGCGGTTGCAGGCACGGCGGTGCCGTTCCCAGTCGTCCCTCCAGAACTCCACCGTCCAGCCCGGCCACAACTCCGGCACCCGGTAGGCCTCTGGGGTGGAGCGGAGGGACCACCAGCCCAAGCGGCGGCGCTCCGGGTCGAGGTGGATACCGGAATTGACATGCAGACGGCAGGCTCCGTGCTCCGGGGCATCTGCCAGTCGGTCGAGCAGCGACACTCCCTCACGGACGGGGTGGTCGAAAGCCTCGGAGGCGACGTGGCAGCCACCGGAGCCAACAGTGACCACCACACCGCCCGGGTCGGGCCAGGCCAGATCCTCCGCCTCGGGAGCGAGGAACGGGGCCAGGGTCAGGTCCGAATCGCGGCACCGGACGTACTCCGGGTCCAGCCCGACGTACGCGCGCAGTTCGGCCGCGCCGTCGTACAGCCAACGGACCTCCCAGCCCGGCCACGCCACTCGGATCAGCTCGAACATGGCCGCGCGGTGACGGAGCTCCGTGCTCGGACCCTCCCAGGCGAAGAACAGGAGCACCTTTCGGCCGAGGTCGAGCAGCACCCCACCCTGGGCGACGGTGTCGTCCAGCCACCAGTCGTCCTGGCGGAGTTCGGGAAGCATGGCGAGTACCGCGGCCGGCCCGTCCAGCAGGTCGAGGTCGATTCCGACCGCCCACCCGGTCCGGTACAGCTCATGCGTGCCGTTCTCGCGGACCACGATGACGTTGGCTCTGTCTCCCATGGGGTTCAGAATGACCGGGCCGGGAGCTACCGGCCATCCCTTTTCCGCTCGTCAGTCAGACGTGATCAGGCCAGTGCCGGTCAGGCAGCCGTCGACCAGGTCCGGACGGTACCGGATCTGCTGGAACCGGTGCTTCACAGCTCTGGTGCTCTGGCGCCCTGGTCGAGTTTGGTGGCGGCGAGGTTGTCGATGTCGCGTTTGACCAGCGACCAGGTGCCGTCCTGAGGGGTGAGGTCCGGCGCGTAGGTGGGTGGCTGGAGAACGCTGAGCCAGTCTGCGTTCGCGGCGATGAACTCCCGGAGCGGCTCGGTCAGGTGGACGCGGACGTTGTCCCGGACCAGCCCGATCGGGCCGCCGAGCTGGATTCGGACGCGGACGATCAGATCCCGGAAGTCGCGCCGGCCGAAGCCCTTCGGCTCGTCCTTGCGGCCCTGGTCCTGGTCCTTGCGGATGCGGTGGATCAGCCGGGACCGTTCGCCGGATATGCAGCAGGTCATGCCCGCCATCGACACCCGGCCGGAGCCCCGACCGCGCAACCTGACGACGGGGGTTCGGCCGATCCGGCCCCAGGTTCCGGCGTGCGGCGGCGTCATCGACTGCCCGGCTTCGTCCTCGAGGACGAGCCAGGCCCCGAGGGCCGCCGCACAGCTCGCACCTCACGCCCCAACGGCTACCGGAACCGACCGGCGGCCGTCAGGCGAACAGCCCCGACATTACTCGATCAAGTTCAGCATCGGGTGCCGAAGGCGTCGTGGACGAGGCGGTCGGCCCAGTGGTGGAGGGCGGGGGTGAGGGGCGGGTGGGTGAGGCCGGCGGCGGTGGCGAGCTGGTCGGCGGAGGTGGTGTCGTAGCGGTCCTCGGAGAGGAAGGTGAGGGTCTCCGGGTCGGCGCCGGTGAGGGCGCGGGGGAGGCGGCGGACCAGGGGGACGGGGATCAGGCCGCGGGGTGGGCGGACGCCGAGGTGGGTGGCGAGGAGGGCGACCAGGTCGGGGAGGGCGGGGGTGGCCGGGTCGAGGACGGTGTGGGCGGCGACGGGGGCGCGGTCGTGGGCCGGAACGGCGGCCAGGAAGCGGGCCAGGTGGTCGACGGTGACGACGGGGACGAAGGTGCGACGGGTGCCCGGCAGGAGGGGGAGGCGGCCGCGGTGCAGCTGGTGCACCAGTTGGGCGAGGCCGAGGTACTGGCCGGCCTCGCCGGTCGCCGAGTGGCCGATGACGCTGCTCGGGTTGACGGTGGTGAGCGGGACGCCGAGCCGGGGTGCGGTGACGCGGACGGCGGCGTCGGCGAGTTGCTTGGAGGCCTCGTAGGCGCCGAGGCGGGCGTAGAGGGCGTCGGTGGTGCCCGGGTCGAGCGGGTGACGGGGGTGCGGGTCGCGGCCGACCCGGTAGCCGGACAGGTGGACCAGGCGGCGCAGCCGGGGTCGGGTCGCGGACCAGTGCAGTGCGTGGAGGGCGCCGTGGAGGTTGGCGGGTTCGGCCTGGGCGCGGGTGAGGCCGAACTGGTAGCGGGCGGCGAGGTTGTGGACGTCGCGGACCTCGCCTAGGCGGGCGTCGGCTTCGGGAGAGAGGCCGAGGCCGGGGCGGGTGAGGTCGGCGGTGACGGTGGTCAGCGGGGTCGGGTCGGTGTCGTGCTCGCGCAGCCAGGAGCGGAGGGCGGTGCCGCTCGCGGTGGTGCGGACGGCGGCGGCCACGGGCTCGCCGCGGCCGAGGAGTTCGAGGAGCAGCCAGCGGCCGAGGAAGCCGCCGGCGCCCAGGACGAGGGTTTGCGGGGGCGGGGGAGTGGGTGGCATGAGCGTTCTCTGCTTTCTGTGGACCGATCGGCATATTTCTGTAGACCGATCTGCATAATTTCTGGTCATGGTGGGGCGGGGGCGGGGGCGAGTGGCGGCGAGTGGGTGATGCGGACGAACCTTGGATAGCTAGACCGGTCTGCATATTTTTTGGCGAGCGGTCGGCGCGGCATCGGGCCGGCTGCTGCCACGGCCACGGCCGCAGGGCGCCCGTGCAGCGGCAGTGGCTACGAGCGGCCGGACGCCTTCGCACCGAGGAGGTGGAGGACGGCGTGCCGGGCGTCGTCCAGGGGCTCGCGGCTGCGTCGGACCGAGGCCAGCAGCACCGCGCCCTCCAGCAGGGCCAGGGCCTGGCCGGCGGCCACCGCGGCCTCGGCCGGGCGGAAGCCGCCAGCGGTCAGCTGCTCGGCCAGGATGCGCTGCCAGCCCTCGTACACCTCGGCGCACACGGCGCGCAGTGCCTCGTTGGTCCCGGCGACCTCCAGGGCGACGGTGGCGACGGGGCAGCCCTTGGTGTAGTCGGAGCGGGCCAGGCGGTCCGCGAACACCTCGGTGAGGTGTCGGCTGAGCGCGGCGGCGTCGGCTCCGTCGGCGGCGAGTCCGGTCAGCAGGTCGGCGACCTCCTGGCCGGACTGCAGCAGTGCGGCCGCGACCAGTTGGTCCTTGCCGCCGGGGAAGTGGAAGTACAGGGAGCCGCGCGGTGCGCCGGTGACGGCCAGGACCTGGTTGAGGCCCGTGCCGGAGTACCCGTGCTGCTCGATCAGTTCCCGGGTGCCGGCGATCAGCCGGGCCCGGGTCTCCTCGCCCTTTGCTCCCATGGACGGAGACTGTAGACCGGTCTGTATATTCCTGTCGACCGAATTCCTGGCGACCACACTTCTGGGGGCGGCACCCCTGGCAGCCGCATCCCTGGCGACCGCAGGCCCGTCGACGGGCCGCCCCGGGCGGAGGCCCCGCGGTGGCTGCTCAGGCCCGCAGCTCCGGCGGGAAGCCCGTCCAGCGCAACTCCTCGGGCAGGTGGGACTGGTCGTTCAGGAGGAGGACGGCGGAGGGGCGGCCGGGGGCGAAGCGGAGCACGGTGAGTGCCGCGTTGGCCGCGTTGAGGCCGAGCCAGCGCCAGGCGGGGGCGTCCAGGGTGTGGCGGACCAGCCAGCCGATCAGGAAGGCATGGGTGACGACCAGTTCGTGCCGGTCCTCGGGGCCGTCGACCGGTCCGGTGAAGCGGTCGACGGCCCGGCGGGCCAGTTCCGGTCCGCGGGAGAGCTCCTCGGCGGAGGCGGCGGCCAGGAAGCGCAGCAGGAACTCGGCGCTGTCAGCGGGCAGTTCGTCGGCCGACGGCACGTACGGGACGTAGTCGCCGGCCTCCTCGCAGGCCGACACCGGTACCCCGCCGAGCTGGTCCCCGATCAGCCGGGCGGTCTGTGCGGCCCGGGGGAGCGGCCCGTGGTGGACGGCCGTGAGGGGGCGCTGCGCCAGGCGGTGGCCGAGCAGCACGGCCTGCCGGCGGCCGGTGGGGGTGAGCCCGTCGCCGTCCGCCTCACCGTCCGCCTCGCTGTCGGCCGGGCCGTGGTGAGCGGCCTCGCCGTGACGGGCGAGGTACAGGTAGCGGGTGGCGCGATCGGGCACGGGCGGGCTCCGGGGGTTCGTTCGGTGGGACGGGGTCCGGTCCCGGAATGTGACGCCCGTGCGGCGGGTGGCGGTTCCGGGTCCCGGGTTCCAGGTCCCAGGTCAGCCGGAGTGGGCCCGGTTCAGCAGGGCGAGTTCCTCGGCCGTCAGCCGCAGGGCGCCGGCCGCGATGTTGTCCTCCAGGTGCGCCACGTCGCCGGTGCCCGGGATGGCGAGGACGTGCGGGCCCCGGTGGAGCGTCCAGGCGAGCCGGACCTGGGCGGTGCTGATGCCGCGCGCCTCGGCCACCGTCCGGACCTCGCCGGGTTCCGCCCCGGCGGCGCCGCCCTCTCGCCCGGCGCCGGCGATGGCGTAGAACGGGACGAAGGCGATGCCCTGCTCGCCGCAGAGTCGCAGGACCTCGTCCTGGGCGGGCGAGGCGCCGATCCCGTACGGGTTCTGCACGCAGGTGACGGGGGCGATGGCCCGGGCCTCGGTGAGCTGGTGCGGGTGGACGTTGGAGAGGCCGAGCTGCCGGATCAGTCCGGCCTGCCGCAACTCGGCGAGTGCGCCGTACCGTTCGGCGATCGAGTCGGTGCCCAGGATGCGCAGGTTGACCAGGTCGAGGTGGTCGCGGCCGAGCTGGCGCAGGTTCTCCTCGATCTGGGCGCGCAGTGCCCCGGGGGTGCGGGCGTGGTCGATCCACCGGCCGTCGGTGCCACGGGCCGGGCCGACCTTGGTGGCGATCACCAGGTCGTCGGAGTACGGGGCGAGGGCGCGGTTGATCAGCTCGTTGGCGGAGCGCAGCGGGGAGAAGTAGAAGGCGGCAGTGTCGATGTGGTTGACGCCCAGTTCGATCGCGCGGCGCAGTACCCGCAGGGCATGGTCGCGGTCGCGCGGTACGGCGTCCGGTACGAGCGCCGGCCCGGTCTGCGGCAGGCGCATGGTGCCGAAGCCGATCCGGTGGACGGTGCGGTCGCCGAGCTGCCAGGTGCCGGACGAGGCGGCGGACACGGAAGCGCCGGTCGGGGAAGCGCCGGTCGGGGAAGCGGTGGTTGGGGGAGCGGCGGTCAGAGTGGTGTCGGAAGTCATGCTGGTCATGATCGCGATTGAACTAACCTGATCGCCACTGATTCGGACATGTGTGAATCCACGGGGGCAGGCGTTGGCGGAACTGCTGTTCACGGCAGGTGACCTGGCCCGGATGCGGTTCGTGGTCGCACCGATGTGGGAGGTCGGGCCGAGCCTGCGCCTGCTGCGCTCGGGAGCGCCGCACGCCGTCCACGGCCCCTGGGTGGAGCAGGTCCGGCCCCGGCTGGCGGCGCTCGGCCCGGCGTACGGGCTGCTCGCCGAACTCGTGCCGCCCGCCGGCTACGTGCCGGACTTCCTCAATCCGGCCCCGACCGGGCCCGCGCCGACCCTGGCCGGGGAACTCGCTGCGATCCGGGCCACCCCCGCCGGGCAGGTCCGGCGCGACCTGGACCGACTGGCGGCGGACCAGGCGGACCAGGCGGACCAGGCGCGCCACGCGCAGCACGCGCGCCAGGCGTGCCAGGCGGACCGGGGCACGCTCGGGCCGAGGCTGCGGGCCCTGTACGCCGACCCGGAGGCCGGGCTGGCCCGGCTCGCCGAGGCGGTCGAGGCCTACTGGGAACTGGCCCTCGCGCCGTACTGGGCGCGGATCCGCGCCGTCCTCGACGCCGACGTGCTGTACCGGGCCCGGCAGGCCGCCGAGCACGGCGCCGAGCGGGTGCTCAACGACCTGCACGCCGAACTGCGTTGGACCGACGGCGCCCTGCGGCTGAGCCGGCGCTCCCGCCCGATACCCCGCCGCACCGCCGGGCCGGGCCTGTTGCTGATCCCCTCCGCGTTCACCGGCCCGGGCCTGTTCACCCTGCTCGCCCCGCCGGCGCCGCCCCAACTCGCCTACCCGGCCCGGGGGATCGGCCGTCTTTGGACCGCGGGGCCACCGGCCCCCGGCACGGCGGCCCTCGCCGCGGTGCTCGGCCGCTCCCGCGCCCTGCTGCTCGCCGAACTCGCCGCCCCCGCCTCGACCACCGAACTCGCCCACCGCACCGGCCTGTCGCCCTCGGCCGTCTCCCAGTACCTGACGGCGCTGCGGGACGCCCGCCTGGTCAGCGCCCACCGCGCCGGGCGCTGGGTGCTGTACGCCCGGACGGCCACCGCCGAGGCGCTGCTCGCCCCGGACGGCTGACGGGCGCCTCGGCTACGGTGGGAGCAGGGTGGTAACCGCAGCGTTCGGACGGGGGAGACATGACGGCAGTCGGCGTTCCGGGCCCCGAACCGGACTGGGGTCCGGCACCCTCCTACCAGGGCGGCAACCCCAACCCGGCCTTCCAGCGGAGCATGTGGGAGTACGCCGCCGGTACATTTCGCCTGGTGGCGGGCCTGCAGCCCCCGCTGGACGTGCTCGCGGCGCGCCTGCGGCTGACCGTCGAGCGGGGCTGGGAGGACCTCGGCCCCGTGGACGTCGCCATGTTCAGCATCGGGAGGACGTCCTTCGCCCTGAGCAGGCTCGGCGGACAGGTTCCCCCGTGCACGTTCGTCTGGTTGAGCCGCTCGGTGGACGACCCGGAAGCGGCCCTGGACTCCCTGCTCGACGCTCTCGGCGTCGGCCGTGAGGCCCTGGCGTTCCGCGGCAGCGTGGAGACCGGCTTCGAAGACCTCAACGGGTGGAACGGGTAGCGGCGTCGGAGCCATCGGCCCTGCTGCGCGGCGGAGTTGGCGGCCGGGCCGGATCGACTAGGCTGCCCGCCATGGAGCAGGAGCAGCCGGTGGGCGAGCCACCGGGCCCGTTGACTGCCTTCGACGGCCGCATCGTCCTCGACCCGGCCACCCGGATCGCCGCCGTGGACGGCCGGGAGGTCCGGCTCACCCGCCAGGACGCCCGGCTGCTGCGCACCCTGATCGAGCTCGGTGCAGGGATGCACAGCCTTCGGGACATCCAACTCCACTGCTGGGAAGACCTGTTCGACCCCCGCGAGCTGCGCCACCCGATGGCGCTCCTGCGGGCCAGGCTCGGCGAGCCCTGGTGGATCGTCCGGGACCGGGACCGGGACCGCTACGGACTGCGGCCCCCCGGCCCGCCGCCGTCTGGGAAGCTGCGGGCATGACGTTTCCGCTCCTTCGCTGCGCCGTCCTGGACGACTTCCAGAGCGTCGCCACCAGCTCCGCCGACTGGACCCCGGTCGCCGACCGGGTCGAGGTGACCGCCTTCCGTGAGCACCACGCCTCGGAGGAGGAACTGGTCGCCGCGCTCGCCGGGTTCGACATCGTGGTCACCCTGCGCGAGCGGGTGCCGTTCCCCGCAACGCTGTTCGCCCGGCTGCCCCGCCTCAAGCTGCTGGTCGCCTCCGGCATGCGCAACTCGGTGATCGACCTCCGGGCCGCCGAGGCGCACGGCGTCACCGTCTGCGGTACGGCCAGCTCCGGCACCCCGCCGGTCGAGCTGACCTGGGCGCTGCTGCTGGGCCTGGCCCGCGGCCTCGTCCAGGAGAACACCGCGTTGCGCGAGGGCGGGCCCTGGCAGAGTACCGTCGGGGCCGATCTGCACGGCCGGACGCTCGGAGTGCTCGGCCTCGGCCGGATCGGCGCCGCTGTCGCCCGGGTCGGGCTGGCCTTCGGCATGGAGGTGCTGGCCTGGAGCCGGAGCTTGACCGACGAGCAGGCGGCCGCGGCGGGTGTGCGCCGGGCCGCCTCGAAGGAGCAACTGCTCGGGGAGAGCGACTTCGTGTCGGTCCACCTCGCGTCGAACGCGGGCACCCGGGGGCTGATCGGCGCCGCCGAGCTCGCCCTGATGAAGCCGGAGGCCTACCTGGTGAACACCTCCCGGGCGGCGATCGTCGACCAGGACGCGCTGCTCGCGGCCCTCACCGGCGGCCGGATCGCAGGGGCCGCCGTGGACGTCTTCGACGTCGAGCCGCTGCCCGCCGACCACCCGATGCGCCGCGCGCCCCGGCTGCTGGCCACCCCGCACCTGGGGTACGTCTCGCAGGAGAACTACCGGCGGTACTTCACCGAGGCGGTGGAGGACATCGTGGCGTTCCTGGCGGGTGAGCCGATCCGCCGTCTGGGCTGACGCTCGCGCCCCGCCCCGGCCACCGGTCGCATACTGACGGCATGACGAGCGGAGACGGTGGCCGGGGTACGGGCCGACGCGTGGTGCTGCGGGCGGGTGCGTCGGCGGTGCTGCTGGGCGCGGCGGGGTGTACGAGCGGCGCGAAGTCCGCCGTGGCCCCGGCGAGTTCGACACAGGACCCGACGCTGACAGCAGCCCCGACAGCAGCCCCGACAACGACCCAGGCAGCGACCCAGCTGCCCAACCCGCCACTGTGGCAGCCCGGCCCCGGCGAGATCCAGCCCGACGTCAAGCGCCGCGCCGTCGAGCTGGTCGCCGCGCTCGGCGCCTGGCCGCCCGGCGGGCAGGGGGCCGGGGCGGCCCGGGCCCGGGTGGCGGCGCTGGGCCTGCCGCCGGGCCTGGCGGACGGGGCCGGGCGGCTCGCCCCGGCGGTGCCGGAGGCCGCCCTGGAGGTGGTCGACGCCCAGTACGGCGGGATCCTCGCCGACTCGGCGAGCGTGCTGGTGGTCTGCCGCCAGTGGACCAGGCAGCCGGACGGCTCGGTGGCGGCGGGCGGCATCACGGTGGACGTCCGGCTGAGCCGGGCCGAGCCCCGCTGGACGGTCACCGCCGTGCACCCCGGCGACCCGGGCCCGGCCGCCGCGTCACCCGCGTCACCCGCGTCACCCGCGCCACCCGCCTCACCCGCCGCACCGACCCACGCGGTGGCGAAGGTGCTGGCCGAGCCGAGGATCGAGCTGCCGCCCGAGGCCGCCGCCGACCTGCTCAGCGGCACCGTCCACGACAGCGTCCTGACGGCGATGCTGCGGCTGGCCGGCCCGTACGCGCTGTCGGTGAGCGTGGTGCGCACCGGTCACCCCCTGGACGTCTTCGGGACGACCCGGCCCAGCGACCATCCGCTGGGCCGGGCCTTCGACGTCTGGCGGATCGACGGCCGGGCCGTGGTGGACCCGGCTACGCCCCGGCAGCTGATCGAGTCCTTCATGCGGGACGCGGCGGCGGCCGGTTCGTACAACGTGGGCGGGCCGGTGGCGATCGCGGGCGTCGGCAACCAGTTCTTCACCGATGACACCCACCACGACCACGTCCACGTCGGGTTCACCAGCTGATCCGACAACGTCGGCCGGACGGAACCTAGTTGACGTTGACGCCGCTCCAGGCCGCCGCGACCGCGCTGTACTCGGTGCTGCCGGCGCCGTAGAGGTCGCGGGCGGCGTTGAGCGAGGCGGCGCGGGCGCCCTTGTAGTTGGTGGTGGAGGTCATGTAGACGGTCAGCGCGCGGTACCAGATCTTGGCGACCTTCTGGTTGCCGATGCCGGTGACCGTCGACTTGTTGCAGGTGGGGCTGTTGTAGGTGACCCCGTTGATGGTCTTGGTGCCGCTGCCCTCGCTGGCGAGGTAGAACCAGTGGTTGCCGACGCCGGAGGAGTTGTGGACGTCCAGCTTGCCGACCGAACTGCTCCAGCAGTCGGCCGACTTGCCGTCCAGCGAGGGCTTGTCGAAGCGGCGCAGCCACGGCGGGGTGGACTGGTCGCTGAACAGGTAGTCGCCGGTGTCGATCTTGTTGTTGGCGTACCACTCGACCATGGTGCCGAAGATGTCGCTGGTCGACTCGTTGAGGCCGCCGGACTCGCCGCTGTAGCGCAGGTTGGCGGTGGCGCTGGTGACGCCGTGGGTCATCTCGTGGCCCATGGTGTCGAGGTCGACCTGCTCGGGGTCGGTGGTGCCGTCGCCGTCGCCGGTCATCATGCAGAAGCAGCTGTCGGACCACTGGGCGTTGTCCCAGTTGGTGCCGACGTGGACGAAGACGGTGGCGCCCTTGCCGTCGTTCTTGATGCCGTTCCGGCCGTGCACGTTCTTGTAGTAGTCGTACGTCCAGGCGGTGTTGGCGTGGGCGTCGACGGCGGCGGTGGCGCGGTTGGTGGAGAACTTCTTGCCGTCGCCCCAGACGTTGGTGGTGCTGGTGAACGGGGTGCCGGAGCTCGCCTTGATCGAGCTGGCGGACAGGTTGCCGGCGTCCTTGGTGACGTGGCCGCGGACCGGGTCGGTCAGGGTGTAGCCGCCGTTGGCCGGGGTGGTGTCGACGGTGACCTGGCCGGTGTACTCGGAGTTGCCGGTGCCGGCGGCCTGGTGCTCGGCGTCGTAGGACTCGATCTGCTCGCCGGTGGTGGCGTCGGTGACGACGACCTTGCCGGCCGGCTGGCCGTGCTCGCCGGTGCCCTCGACGACGGTGCGCCAGGCCAGTCGCGGGGTGCCGTCGGCGGCCCAGACGACCAGTTCGGGGCTGCTGGTGGCGTCCCGGACGCCGGGGGCGGCGGAGATCGCGTTCGCGGCGCCGGCCTGGGCGGGGACCTTGGGGACGGTGGTCTTCACGGCGGCGTCGTGGGCGGCGGCCCGGGAGGTGTCCTTGAGCCTGCCGCGGGCGTCCTGGTGGACGACCAGGTCGCCGCCGACCACCGGAAGGCCCTGGTAGGTGCGGTCGAAGCGGACGTGCGAGGCGCCGTCGGCGTCGAGGACGACGTCCTTGAGGACGAGGTCCTGGCCCGCGCCGTAGCCGAACACCCCGGCGTTGTGGGTGACGTTGGCGCGGGCCTGGGCGATCGCGGCCTCGCGGGTGGCGGGGGCGGCGGAGGCCGTGGTGGGGACGGCCACGGCGGCGAGGGCGGCGACGACGGCTATCGCTCCGGCCGTGCGGGCACGGCGGGAGGAGGAGTTGGGGCTCACTCTGACTCCGGTGGGGGTGGGGTGCAGGGAAAGGGGCTGCAAAGAGCTGCGACCGAGATTGACGGCGATCAGTCAGGTCGGGCTAGAGGAAAGGTCATAACTTTGCCAAGTTGTGTCCTGTTCCAATCAAAAATGATCGGAACTTAACAAGCCGTCTACGCTGCCGTCGTGACGATCGACTACCAGTGGCGCGGAGCGCTCACCGACCCCGAACTCGACCGCCTGCACGCGGACGGCTTCGGCCACCCCGTCGAACCCGGCCACTGGCTGGCCCGCCTGGCACGGCACAGCCTCGGCTGGGTCACCGCCCGGCGGACCGCCGACGACGCCCTGGTCGGCTTCGTCAACCTCGCCTGGGACGGCGGCACCCACGCCTTCCTGCTGGACACCGTGGTCGCACCGGCCGCCCGGCGGCACGGCGTCGCCACCCGGCTGGTCGGCGAGGCCGCCGACGGCGCCCGCAGGGCCGGCTGCGCCTGGCTGCACGTCGACTTCGAGCCCCACCTGCGCGCCCTCTACCTCGACGCGTGCGGTCTGCGCCCCACCGAGGCGGGGCTGTTGGCGCTCTGACGCCCTATGCTTCCGCTCCATGGACGGATGGGTGGGGGCCTGGACCGACGGGCGGGCGGCGGTGCACCTCGGCAATGTCGCGGACTTCAACGCCCAGTTCTTCGCCCCGGGCATGGACGCCGCGCAGCGGGCGCGGCGGCTGCGGCAGGCGCACCACTACGCCTGCCTGGCCGTCGGCTACAGCCCGGAACCGGCCGTGCTGGTGCTGCCCGCCGAGGTCGACCGGGCCTGGACCGACTGGCTGGGCCGGGAGTTGGGCTGGGGCCCGGTCGAGGTGCACACCGGGGTGGCGGGCGACCGGACGCTTGCCGAGGCGCTCGCCGCCCGCCCCGCACTGGCCGCCCGGATCGCGGACTCCGGCCACCCGGTGGTCAGTTGGGGCCGTACGGCGGCGCAGGGCGAGGGGCCCGAGCTCGACGCCGTCCGCCGCTACGAGTCCAAGGCCGCCGCGCACGGGCTGTTCGCCGCCCTCGCCCCCGAGCACCCCGGGATCGTCGTCCCCGCCCAGGAGCGCGTGGAGAGCCGTCGTCGCGCCGCGCGCAGACTCACCGTCCGGGCCGTCCGGGGCCTGACCACCGTCCTCAAGAGCCCGTACGGCGTGGGCGGTTACGGCACCGTCGTGGTCGAGCCCGCCGAGCTGTTCGCCGCGGGCGGCGGGGGCGCCCTGCTGCGCCGCCTGGTGCGCTCCGAAGTCCTGCCGCCGGAGGGCGAGTTGCTGCTGGAGGAGTTCGTGGACCCGGGCCCGTCCGCCCGGCTGCGGGACCTCACCTACGACGCCGTGATCGGCGCGGACGGCACCGTGCACCCGGTCGGGGCCGGCGTCATGGAGGTGGCCGGCACCCGCTACCAGGGCGTCACCGTCGGCCCCGGCACCGTACCGCGGGCCGCCGCCGACACGGCGCGCGGCTTCGCCCTGGCGGTGGGGGAGCGGCTGGCCGCCGAGGGCCACCGCGGCTGGTACGACGTCGACTTCGTCACCGACCGGCAGCGCCGCCTCGCCCCCACCGAGATCAACCTGCGGCTCACCGGCCCCGCCGTCGCCTTCGTCCTGCGCGAGCGGCTGGACCGGGTGCGCGGCCCCGGCCACCTCGTCCGCACCCTGGACGCGCTGCCGCTCGGCGCCCGGCTCGCCCCCGAGGCGCTGCACGAGCACCTCGACCGGCTGCGCCCGCGCTGCGCCCGGCTCGGCGTCACCCTGCTGCCGCTGATCCCGACGGCGGCCCACGACCCGGAGCCCGCCGTCGGCCTCGCCCTGGCCGGGCCCGACGCCGAGGCGCTGGACGCCGCGCAGGCGCTGGTCGAGGCGGCCAACGGCGCGCTGGCCGGGATGTTCGAGGCGTTGCGCTGAACGCCGGCCCGCAGGCAGGAGCTTGAGGACGGACCCTAGTGCCTCCTCCCCGCCTTCTGCTTCTGCACGGTCTTCGGCCGGCTGAGCAGGAAGACCACGACCACCATGGCGGCCAGCATCAGCGGGACGTTGAAGACGTAGACCATCACCACCTCGCGGGTCCAGTCGTTGGCCGCGGTGAGCCGGTAGAGGTTGTCCTGGGGCCACCAGGAGGCGAGCAGCCAGAAGATCGACAGGTAGGTGACCACGGACAGCCTGAACGACCGGCCCTGCCGCAGGACCGAGGGGAAGCCGAAGAACAGGAAGGCCATCCCGGCGCCGAAGGAGAGGTTCTCGAAGAAGTAGAGCAGCTCGAACCAGGTGTGGTAGCCGCCGTCGGGCACTGCCGAGAGGTCCGTCGCGCCCTTGAAGAAGACATTGGTGAGGCCCCACGCGAAGAACGCGACGACGATCGCGATCGCGACCGCGCAGCCGATCGGGTCGGAGTCCGAACCGCCGCGCCCGCCGCCGCCCTTGCCGCTCCGCCCGGCCCCGCCCTTGCCGCCGCGCCCGCCTCCGGCCTTGGCCGAGCGCGGGGCGGTGTGCCCCGGCGGGGCGGGCAGCGGCAGCTTGGAGCGGTCGAGCTTCCCGGCGCGGGTGCGCGGCAGTTCGGGGACGACGACCACGGCGGTGGGGTTCGAGAAGCCCCTGAGCTGGGTCAGCAGGTACTGGGTGAGCGACCAGCCGTCCGTCCCGTCCCGGTCCGGCGCCCCTTGTACGGGCACCGCGTAGCCGACCAACTGCCGCTGTCCGGGCCGCACTTCCATCTCGACCACGGCCGCTTCCCGCACCTTCGGGTGGGTGCGCAGCGCGCCCTCCGCGCGGGCCGCCACCTTGACCCGGGCGACCACCGTGGTCGGCCGGTCCGCGCCGAGCGGTCCGACCACGGTGGTGGCCCGGCCGACGAACTCCAGTACGCCGTCCTCCCGCAGCACCCCGAGGTCGCCGGTCAGCAGCACCCGACCGTCCGGATCGAACCTCGCCCGGATGAAGCGGCGGGCGGTGTCCACCGGCCGGCCCAGGTAGCCGCGGGTCAGGCCGGAGCCGGCGACGGCGATCTCGCCGACCCGCCCGGGCGGCACCGGGGTGGCCCGGGGGCCGAGCACGTACACCCGGGTGCCGGGGAACGGCCGGCCGACCAGCGAGACCCGCTCCGCGCCGGGGGCCGCGGCCGCGCCGCGCACCTCGAACCAGGTGCTGTCGACGGTGGCCTCGGCCAGGCCGTAGACGTTCAGCACCCTGGTGCCCTCGCCGAGCAGCCGTTGCAGCGCCAACTGCTCGTCCAGGTACCACTTCTCGGCGCCGACGGTGAGCAGCCGCACTCCCGGCAGCCCGGCGCGGGTCGCGGACAGCAGGTCGGTGAGCCGGCGCGCGGTGCGGACGTTCACCTCCATGACCGTGATCCGCTCCTCCGCGACCAGCGCGGGCAGCGCGGCGAGGTCGGCCGTGCGGTCCAGAGTGAGGTTGAACGGGGTGACCACCAGGGTGGCGCCGGTGCCCAGCGCGCGCACCCAGTCGGCGGTGAAGACGTCGAACTCCAGGCTGGCCGTCTGCAGGATCCGGTCCTCGGGCGTCAGCCCGTACACCTCGCGCCAACCCGCGTACGCGGCCAGCAGGTTGCGGTGCTCGACCAGCGCGCCGGTGGGCAGGCCGGTGGAGCCGGAGGTGTAGAACACGCAGGCGAGGTCGCCAGGTGTGACCTCGGGCCGCTCGAACCCGCCGTCCGGCTGGTCCTGGTCGTCGACGCAGACCACCTCGGCGCCGCCCGCGTCCGCGAGCCGGACCAGGTGGCGCCGCTCGGTGACCACCAGGCGGGGCGCGGCGTCGGTCAGCACGTGCCGCAGCAGTGCGTCGGGCGCGGTCGGCTCCAGCGGCACGAAGGCGGCGCCCGCCTTGAGTACCGCGAGCAGCGCCACGTACACCTCGGTGCCCCGGCCCAGCGCGACCGCCGCCAGGCCGCCGGGGGCCAGCCCGCGCCCCACCAGTACGGCCGCCAACCGGTCCGCCCGGGAGTCCAGTTCCCCGTACGTCAGCTCCGCCTCGCCGCAGCGCACCGCCACGGTGTGCGGCGACCGGCGGGCCTGCCGCTCGACCAGACCGTGCAGACTGCCCGCCGGTTCCTCGTCCGCCACCATCACGCCTCCCCCTCGCCCCCACGGAAGAGCACCATGTTCCTCCCAACTCCTCCCGCACGACAGGGTTCTGGACGGTTCACTCCTCGGACGGCCCGGCTCGGCCCCGGCCGACGGTTGTACGGTGCACACGGACGGTCGGCGCCGGGCCGGTCGGGTACGGCGCCCCGCCCCCCTGACCGGCACCACGATCGGAGAGTTGCCCCATGGCCCCGTCCTTCGACGGCCCGCTGCTGCGCACCCAGGACGTCGACGTCGTGCGCGACGGCCGGCACCTGCTGCGCGGCATCACCCTGGAGATCCGGCCCGGCGAGCACTGGGCACTGCTCGGCCCCAACGGGGCGGGCAAGTCCACCCTGCTCGCCCTGCTCGGCGCGGTCTCCCACCCCACCCGCGGCACGGTGGACGTGCTCGGCCGCCGGCTCGGCCGGGTCGACATCCGCGAGCTGCGCGCCCACCTCGGGCACGTCAACCCGCGCCACCCGCTGCGCTCGCCGCTCAGCGTGCGCGAGGTGGTGCTCACCGGCCACACCAACACCATCGAGCCGGAGTGGCACCGCAAGCCCGCCCCCGAGGCGGTGGAGCGGGCCGAGCAGCTGATCGAGACCCTCGGCATGGCCGCGATGGCGGACGCCCCGTGGACCACGCTCTCCCAGGGCGAGCGCGGCCGGGCCCTGATCGCCCGCGCGCTGATGCCCAGCCCCCGCCTGCTGCTGCTCGACGAGCCCGCCACCGGCCTCGACCTGACCGCCCGCGAGCTGCTGCTGGACAGCCTGGACCTGCTGCGCCACCAGCACCCCGAACTGGCCAGCGTGCTGGTCACCCACCACCTGGAGGAGCTGCCGGAGAGCACCACCCACGCGCTGCTGCTGCGCGAGGGCGAGTGCCTGGCGGCCGGTCCGGTGGACGAGGTGATGACCACGGAGCTGATCAGCGCGACCTTCGGCCACCCGATCCGGATCAGCCGCCAGGACGGCCGCTGGACGGCCCGCGCCGCCGCCCGCCGCGCGCCGGGGAGGTAGCGGTCCACCGGGGGCACGGCGCAGGGGCCGGGAGGTAACGGTTCGGGCAGGGCAGGGGGCCGGGTATGGACGGTAAAGACTTCTTACGTAAGGTATGCCTTAGCTAATCAGGAGGCACCGGCCCGGCCGGCGCTTTACCCGGCCTTGGCACCCCCATGCCCTTTTCCGTTGGAGCCCCCATGTCCGCCCGCCGCCGTTCCACCGCAGCCGCGCTGCTCAGCCTCGCCGTGGCCACCGCCGCCCTGGCCGGCTGCGCGTCGAAGAAGGACGACAAGGCGGGCGGCTCGGACGCGGTCAAGGTCAACGCCACCGACACCGCCTGCGAGGTCTCGAAGACCAGCTTCCCGGCCGGTCACGTGGTGATCGACATCAGCAACAAGGGCTCCAAGACCACCGAGGTCTACGTCTACGCCGCCGGCGACAAGATCGTCACCGAGCGGGAGAACATCGGCCCCGGCACCAAGGCCAGCATCAACGCCGAGATCAAGGCCGGCAGCTACGAGGTCGCCTGCAAGCCCGGCATGGTCGGCGACGGCATCCGCCAGAAGATCACCGTGACCGGCGACAGCGGCAGCGCCGCCCCCGCCGACCCGCGCCTGGCCGCCGCCGTCGACGCCTACCGCAAGTACGCCCAGGAGCAGGCCGACGCCACCGTCCCGGCTGTCGAGGCCTTCGCCGCCGCGATCAAGGGCGGCGACCTGGAGAAGGCCAAGTCGCTGTACGCCCCCTCGCGCACCGGCTGGGAGCGCACCGAGCCGGTCGCCGAGAGCTTCGGCGACGTCGACCCCAAGACCGACACCCGTGAGGACAAGCTGGAGCAGGGCCAGGCCTGGACCGGCTGGCACCGACTGGAGAAGGCCCTCTGGGCCGACGCCAGGATCGGCGACGAGGAGAAGACCCTCGCCGACCAGCTGGTCACCGACCTCAAGGACTGGCAGAAGAAGATCCCCGAGGCGGAGATCACCGCGACCAGCATGGCCAACGGCGCCAAGGAACTGCTCGACGAGGTCGCCACCAACAAGATCACCGGCGAGGAGGACCGCTACAGCCACACCGACCTCGCGGACTTCCAGGCCAACGTCGAGGGCGCCCAGAAGGCCTACGAGCTGTTGAAGCCGGTCGCCGCCGAGAAGGACCCGGAGCTGTCGAAGACCCTCGACTCCGAGTTCACCGCCATCAACGCCCTGCTCGCCAAGTACAAGCAGGCCGACGGCACCTTCACCCCGTACGACAAGGTCACCGAGGCCGAGCGCAAGACCTTCTCCGACGCGGTCAACTCGCTGGGCGAGCCGCTGTCGAAGCTGGCCGCCGCCGTCGTCGTCAAGTAGCCGACCGGCACCGGGAGTCCGGCACCCCCAGCAGGTCCGGACCTCCAACAGCTCCAACAGCTCCAGCAGTTCCAGTAGTTCAGCAAGAGTGAGAAGGGCCCGCCCGCCGATGGACGCCGAGAACGAGCAGCAGCAGGGCGCTCCGGCCGCTGCCGCCACCGCCAACCCGGCCGCTGCCGCCAACCCGGGCGCGGTCAGCCGCCGCGCCGTCATCGGCTGGGCCGGCGCGGGCGTCGCGCTCGGTGCCGCGGCCGTCGGGTCGGTCGCGGCGGCGAGCCGCCAGGACGACGACCCCGTCCCGGCGGCCGCTGCGACGGTCGCCGCGGAGGTCCCGTTCTACGGCGACCACCAGGCGGGCATCGCCACCCCCGTCCAGGACCGGCTGCACTTCGCGGCCTTCGACGTCTCCGAGAAGGCCACCCGGGAGTCCCTGGTCAAGCTGCTCAAGGAGTGGACCAAGGCGGCCGCCGCGATGACCGGCGGGCGCGAGGTCGGCACCGGCGCCGTCCCGGCCTCCGCCGAGGCCCCGCCGGACGACACCGGCGAGGCCCTCGGCCTGCCGGCCTCCCGGCTCACCCTCACCATCGGCTTCGGCCCCGGCCTGTTCGAGAAGGACGGCGTCGACCGCTTCGGCCTCAAGGCCCAGCGTCCCGAGGCCCTGATCGAGCTGCCCAACTTCAAGGGCGACAAGCTCGACCCGCTGCGCAGCGGCGGCGACCTGTGCGTCCAGGCCTGCGCCGACGACCCGCAGGTCGCGGTGCACGCGATCCGCAACCTGGCCCGGATCGGCATGGGCACCGTCAACATCCGCTGGTCCCAGCTCGGCTTCGGCAAGACCTCCTCGACCACCCCGGACCAGCAGACCCCGCGCAACCTGATGGGGTTCAAGGACGGCACCCACAACATCGCGGGCAGCGACGGCGCCAACCTCGCCGAGCACGTCTGGGCCGCCCCCGGCGACGGCCCGGAGTGGATGACCGGCGGCTCCTACCTGGTCGCCCGGCGGATCCGGATGCACATCGAGACCTGGGACCGCGCCCCGCTCAAGGACCAGGAGGACACCTTCGGCCGCACCAAGGGCGAGGGCGCCCCGTACGGCAAGGCCAAGGAACACGACGCCCCCGACCTCAAGGCGATGCCCGCGACCTCGCACGTCGCCCTGGCCCACCCGGACGCCAACAACGGCCTGATGATCCTGCGCCGCGGCTTCTCCTTCACCGACGGCACCGACGGCCTCGGCCGCCTGGACGCCGGACTGTTCTTCCTCGCCTACCAGCGCGACACCCGCAAGGCCTTCGTCCCGCTCCAGCAGCGGCTCGCGGCCACGGACAAGCTCAACGAGTACATCCAGCACGTCGGCTCCGCCCACTTCGCCTGCCCGGCGGGTGTCCGCAAGCCGGGGGAGTGGTGGGGTCAGGCCCTCTTCGGCTGAGCCTTCCCACCTCCAACACCTCTAGGAGTCAGCCGTGTTCGGCAACTACCTGATCGGCCTGCGCGAAGGCCTCGAAGCCAGCCTGGTCGTCTGCATCCTGATCGCGTACCTGGTCAAGACCGACCGCCGGGACAAGCTGCCGCCGGTGTGGTTCGGCGTCACCGCGGCCGTGGTGCTCTCCATGGTCTTCGGCGCCGTCCTCCAGTTCGGTTCCTCGCAGCTCACCTTCGAGGCCCAGGAGGCGCTCGGCGGCTCGCTGTCGATCATCTCGGTCGGGCTGGTGACCTGGATGGTGTTCTGGATGCGGCGCACCGCCCGGCACCTCAAGACCGAGCTGCACGGCAAGTTGGACGCGGCGATCGCGATGGGCACCACGGCGCTGGTGGTCACCTCCTTCCTGGCGGTGGGCCGCGAGGGCCTGGAGACCGCGCTGTTCATCTGGTCCGCGGTGCAGGCCACCGACGACGGCTGGAACCCGCTGGTCGGCGCCGCGCTCGGCCTGCTCACCTCGGTGGTGCTCGGCTGGCTGTTCTACCGCGGCGCGTTGAAGATCAACCTGGCCAAGTTCTTCACCTGGACCGGCGCGATGCTGGTCGTGGTCGCGGCCGGCGTGCTCGCCTACGGCGTCCACGACCTCCAGGAGGCCGGCTGGTTGCCCGGCCTGCACGCCACGGCCTTCGACATCTCCAGCACCATCCCCAAGGACAGCTGGTACGGCACCCTGCTCAAGGGCGTGTTCAACTTCCAGCCGGACCCGACGGTGCTCCAGCTGGTGGTCTGGCTGGCCTACCTGGTGCCGACCCTGGCCGTCTTCTTCAACCTGTTCGGGAACCGGGCGAAGCCCGTCGCCGCCAAGCCGGCCGCCTGACCCGGCGGTCGAGCGCACGCCGCACCGCAGAACTCACCGCACCGCCCCGCCCGGCACCCCGCCGGGCGGGGCGGTGTCGTTCCGGCGCGGTGCCCCGCGCCCCCGTGTTCCGGGTTCGGAGTCACACCCCCACCCCACCCCGCGATGCCGGTCCCCGGGACGAGACGCAGGGGCGAGCCGCGAGGACGAGACGTGCGGACGCGAGGTAGGGACGAGACGTACGGACGCGACGTAGGGACGAGGGGGCGAGCACCCGGGCAGGCGCGAGCGCCAAGGCCGGAGCCCCGGACGGTTGTGACCGTCCGGGGCTCCGTGGGTGACGCGGGGTGGGGCTACTGGCTCTTGATCGCGTCCAGGATGTCCAGCTTCGCCGCCCGGTAGGCGGGCCAGAGCGCGGCCAGCAGGCCGATCACGGCGGCCGCGAGCAGGAAGCCGCCGATCTGCAGCGGCGGCACCACGGTGCTGATGCCCTTGAGGTCGCCGGCCATCGTGCGGACGACCGCCCAGGCGGACAGGATGCCCAGGCCGACCCCGACGAGGCCGCCGAACAGCGCGATCAGCAGGGACTCCAGCCGGACCATCCGGCGGATGCCGAGCCGGTCCAGGCCGATCGCCCGCAGCATGCCGATCTCCCGGCGGCGCTCGAACACCGACATCGCCATGGTGTTGACCACGCCGAGGACGGCGATCACCACGGACATGCCGAGCAGCCCGTACATCAGGTTCAGGATGCTGTCGACGGTCTTCCTGCTCTCCGACTTGATGTCCTTGTCGCCCTTGACGGCGATCAGCGGGTTGCCCCCGGTGGCGTCCCGGAGCGACTGCTTGAGCTGCTCGGTCGCGCCGTTCGTGCCCTTGACGAGGATCTTGTCCAGGCCGGAGCCCGGCTTGGCGTGCGGGCCGACCACGGCCTCGGGGGCGATCAGGCTGGCCAGCGCGGTGTTGGCCTCCAGGACGCCGCCGACGGTGAGTGCGCCCTTGGTGCCGTCCGGGTAGGTGACGGCGAGGGTGTCGCCGAGCTTGTAGCCGGCGCGCTCGCTGCGGCCGGAACTGACCAGCAGCTTGCCCTGCTTGAGGGCGTCCGCGGAGCCCTCCTTGATCTTGACGGTGGCGAGCTGGTCGATGGTGGCCGCGTCGACCGCGGTCAGCCACTCCTGGTTCCCGTCCTCCTCGCCCTGGCCCTGGCCCTTGGCCTGGCCGACGGTGACGGGGAGCCCGCGCTCGGTGCTCATCACGCTGACGCCGGGCGTCCTGGCGACCTGGGCGGCGACGTCGTCGGAGAGCTTCGAGCCGTTCTGCATGGCGACGGTGTAGTCGGCCTTGATGTCGCTGTCCGTGGAGTTGTCCACGGCCTTGTTCACCGAGGCGCCGATCACGGTCAGGGAGGTGATCAGGGTGACGCCGATGGTCAGCGCCGAGGCGGTGGCCGCGGTGCGGCGCGGGTTGCGGACGGCGTTCTCCTGGGCGAGCTTGCCCGGGGTGCCGTAGACGGCGCGCAGCACGGGGGCGAGCAGCGCGATCAGCGGTCGGGACAGCAGCGGGGTCAGCACGAACACGCCGAGCAGCAGCGCGGCCGCGCCGAGGCCGACCAGCTTGACCTCCTTGCCGCTGACGCCGGCGGCCAGCGAGCCCAGTCCGGCGACCGAGAACAGCAGCCCGATGGTGTTGCGGACCACCAGGCTCTTCTGGGTGGCGGGCTGCTCGGTGGCGCTCATCGCCGCCACGGGTGCGATCCGGGAGGCCCGGCGGGCGGGCAGCCAGGCGGCCACCAGGGTGACCAGCACGCCGGTCGCGAGCGAGGTCAGGACGGTGAGCGGGGCGACCAGCAGCGGGCCGTCCGGCAGGTTGGCGTCCATCGGGCCGTTGAGCAGCGCCTTGAGGCCGAGGGCGATGCCGATGCCGGCCAGCAGGCCGCCGACGGAGGCGGTGAGGCCGACCAGGACGGCCTCGATCTTCACCGAGCGGGTGATCTGCCGGCGGGTGGCGCCGACGGCGCGCAGCAGCGCCAGTTCCCGGGTGCGCTGGGCGACCAGCATGGAGAAGGTGTTGGCGATGATGAAGACGCCGACGAACAGCGCGATGCCGGCGAAGCCCAGGAAGAAGGTGTTCAGGACCTTGGTGAGCTTGCCGATCATCTTGTCCTGCTCGGCGGCCAGTTCGCGGCCGGTCTTGGCCTCGATGTTGTCGGCCTGGGGCAGCGCCTGCTTGACGGCGGTGAGCAGGGCGGCGTCGTCGGTGCCGGGCTTGGCCTTGACGTCCAGCTCGGCGAAGCGGCCGGGGCTCAGGTAGAGCGACTGGGCGGTGGCGGTGTCGAAGGCGGCCAGCGAGCCGCCGGCCATCACCCGCGGGTCGTTGGTGTGCAGGGTGCCGGTGAGCTTGAGCTGCATCACCGGCCCGTTGACCGCGACCCGGACGGTGTCGCCGACCTTGTAGCCGCCCTTCTCGGCGGTCTTGGTGTCCAGCGCGATCTCGGTGGCGTCCTTGGGGCCGCGGCCCTCGACCAGCGGGTAGCGCGGGTCGGTGCCGTCGGCGCCCGGCACGTAGTTGGTGCCGGTGGTGGAGAAGCCGTTGCCGATCAGCGCGCCCTTCTTGTCGGCGATGCCGGCGAAGCCGCTGACGACGCCGCGGGCCTCGGCGGTGCCGGGCAGCGCGGCGACCTTCCGCCGGGTCTCCTCGGTGAGGTTGGGGGTGTCGGCGGCGACGGCGCCGACGTCGTAGCCGTTGCCGACGGCGGCGTTGTCGCTGACCGTGACGGCGATGTCGGCGTAGCTCTTGGAGTTCTGGGTCCGGAGGGCCTGGCCCATGGTGTCGGTGAAGATGAGCGTGCCGGAGACGAAGGCGGTGCC
Organism: Kitasatospora sp. NPDC059827; assembly: GCF_042731675.1. NCBI lineage: Bacteria > Bacillati > Actinomycetota > Actinomycetes > Kitasatosporales > Streptomycetaceae > Kitasatospora > Kitasatospora sp. NPDC059827. Next base: position 65,390 of record NZ_JBHWIV010000049.1, read on the forward strand.
GAGCATGACGGCGAGCATCGTCATCAGCAGTCGGCCCTTGTGGGCCAGTACGTTGCGCAGTGCGGTGCGGAACATGGGGGAGCGTCAGTCCTGGGGGTACTCGGGGGCAGGTGGGCTCGGACGTGCGAACGGGCTCAGCTGGTGCGGCCCTTGGCGTCGAAGCGGCGCATGCGGTCCAGGACGGTGTCGGCGGTGGGGTTGTGGAGTTCGTCGACGATTCGGCCGTCGGCGAGGAAGACGACGCGGTCGGCGTAGGCGGCGGCGACGGGGTCGTGGGTGACCATGACGACGGTCTGGCCGAGTTCGCGTACGGAGT
>NZ_JBHWIV010000050.1:0-31543 GCF_042731675.1 Kitasatospora sp. NPDC059827
CTACTTTACCTGTAAACGTGTGCGCCGTGACCCGCCCCGGCCCGGCCGCGCCCCCCCCCCACCCCGTGGGGTCCGGGGCCGCGGTCCGCACGCCCGGACGGGCGTACGGAGTCCGGGTCACGCACCGTCCCTGGGCGCGCTCCGGAACCAGTGGGCCGGGCGGGCCGGAGGGCAGCTCCGGCCCGCCCGGCGGACCGTCAGACGGGCCGGGAGGCGAGCTCCTTGGCCGCGCGGGCGCAGGCACGCGCGATCCGGTCCTCGTTGACGGTGGTCAGCTCGCCCTTCTCGACGACGGCGTTGCCGTTGACGAACAGGGTTGCCAGCGGCGGCAGCGCGCCGAAGGTGAGGGCCGCGACCGGGTCGGCGATCGAGGAGTGCATGACCCCGTCGATCTTCCACAGCGCCAGGTCGGCCAGCTTGCCGGCCTCGATGGAGCCGATCTCGGCCTGCCGCCCGAGCACCCGGGCGCCGCCCATGGTGCCCAGCCGCAGCGCCTGGCGCCCGGTCAGCGCGGTCGGGGAGCCGTGCAGCCGGTTGATCAGCAGCGCGTTGCGCAGCTCGGTGCCCAGCTCGCCGGACTCGTTGGAGGCGGTTCCGTCGACGCCGAGCCCGACCGGTACGCCGGCCTTGAGCATGTCGGGCACCCGGGCGATCCCGGCGGCCAGGCGGGCGTTGGAGGAGGGGCAGTGCGCCACGCCGGTGCCGGTCTCGGCGAACTTGGCGATGTCGGAGTCGTTCATGTGGACGCAGTGCGCCATCCAGACGTCCTCGCCGAGCCAGCCGACCGACTCGAAGTAGTCGGTCGGCCCCATGCCGAACAGCTCCTTGCAGAACTGCTCCTCCTCGGCCGTCTCGGAGCCGTGGGTGTGCAGCCGGACGCCCTTGCGGCGGGCGAGTTCGGCGGACTGGCGGAGCAGGTCGGTGGAGACCGAGAAGGGCGAACAGGGTGCCAGTGCGACGTGCAGCATCGAGCCGAAGGAGGAGTCGTGGTAGCGGTCGACGGCGGCCTCGGAGGCGGCCAGGATGTCGTCCAGCTCCTCGACGGCGTGGTCCGGCGGCAGTCCGCCGTCCTTCTTGCTGCGGTCCATCGAGCCGCGCAGCGCGGTGAAGCGCAGGCCGAGCTCCTGGACGGCCTCGATCGAGGCACCGAGGATGTCGCCGCCGTCCTTGGGGAAGACGTAGTGGTGGTCCGAGGCGGTGGTGCAGCCGGACTTGAGCAGGGCGGCGGCCGAGCCCTGGCTGGCGGCGTGCACGAGCTTGTCGTCGATCCGGGCCCAGGTCGGGTAGAGGGCGACCAGCCAGTCGAAGAGGATGTCGTCCTGGGCGAGGCCGCGGGTGATCCACTGGTAGAAGTGGTGGTGGGTGTTGACCAGGCCGGGGGTGAGCAGGTGGCCCTCGCCGTTGATCCGGCGCACCACGTTGTCCAGCCACGCCGGGGCGGGGCCGTTGCCGACGGATTCGATCCGGTTGCCGAGGATGACCACGTGGCCGCGGGCGTACTCGGTGTCGACGGCGTCGACCGTGGCGATCGCGACGTTCTCGATCACGATCCGCTGGTCGGCGGGCGGGGGCTGGACTGCCATGGTGTCACTCCTATGGGGGAGGGCCAGGAGGGGCGCGCACCGCGTGGTGTGCGCCCCTGCCCGGACCGGTCAGGACGGTGTCGCCGTCGGCACCGTCGCGCCGGGGGCCTCGCCGGACCTGGACTGCGATGCGGACCGGCGGGCGGTTCCGACGTGGTGGAACAGCAGGTTGAGCAGGACGGCCATCACGCAGCCGGCCGAGATCCCCGAGTGCATCAGGGTCCGGACCGCCTCCGGGAAGGCGTCGTAGAAGGTGGGTACGGCGATCGGGATGATGCCGACCCCGAGCGAGACCGACACCAGGATGGTGTTGGCGCTGGACTCCATGCCGGCCTCCGCGAGGGTGCGGATCCCGCTCGCCGCGACCGTGCCGAAGAGGACGATCCCGGCACCGCCGAGCACGGGCTGCGGCACCAGCGAGACGACCGAGCCGAGGACCGGGAAGAGCCCCAGCAGGATCAGGATGCCTCCGCCGGCCGCGACCACGAAGCGACTGCGGATCTTGGTCAGCGCCACCAGCCCGATGTTCTGGGCGAAGGCGCTGGCGGCGAAGCCGTTGAAGACGGGGCTGAGCGCGGTGGCCAGTCCGTCGGCCCGGAGGCCGGCGGCGAGCGTGGGTTCGTCGGCCTCGCGCTCGACGATCTTGCCGAGGGCGAGCATGTCGGCGGTGGACTCGGTCATCGAGACCACCATGACGATGCACATCGAGACGATCGCGGCCGCGTCGAAGGCGGGCGCGCCGAAGTGGAACGGGGACGGGAGTGCGAAGACCTTCGCGTCCTGGACCGCGCCGAAGTCGGCCAGCCCCAGCGGGAAGGCGACCAGGGTGCCGAACGCCAAGCCGATGAGCAGGGACAGCTGCTGCCAGAAGCCGCGCAGCAGCCGGTTGCAGAGCACCACCGCGGCGAGGGTGATCGCGGCGAGGCCGACGGCCCGTACGGAGCCGTACCCGGGGGCGCCCGGCGAGCCGCCGCGCGCCCAGTTCACCGCCACCGGGAGCAGGGACACCCCGATGAGGGTGATCACGGTGCCCTGGACGACCGGGGGGAAGAACCGGATGAGCTTGCAGAAGTACGGCGCCGCGAGGAAGCACAGGGCTCCCGCGACGATCACCGCGCCGAAGATCACCGGGAGGGCGTCCTTCGGTCCGTGTTCCTTGGCGATGGCGATCATGGGCGCGACGCCCGCGAACGACACGCCGTTCACGAACGGCAGTCGTGCGCCGATCTTCCAGATGCCGAGGGTCTGGAGCAGGGTGGCCAGTCCGGCGGTGAACAGGCTGGCCGATATGAGCAGGGCGAGGTCGGTGGCGGAGAGTCCGACGCCGGCGCCGACGATGAGCGGGGGTGCGACGACTCCCGCGTACATCGCGGCGACGTGCTGGAGACCGGTGGAGAACAGCTTCACCGGGGGCAGTACCTCGTCCACGGGGTGGGTCCCGGACCCGGACGGCCCGCCGGGCAGGCGGGTCGACGTACCGTCCGGGCCTGGGGTTCTTGCAGGGGTGGAACCGCCGTCGTTACTGCTGGTGTTGCTGGGTGCCATGTCGAGCCCCTCTTGTGCCCGTGGCTCCCGGCGCGCCCGTGGCGCTGGAGATCCCCCGAGGGCGGGACGGCGGAGCAAGGATCCCTCGGGACGCTTCTCCAGTGCCCCGGGCCGGCCGCCGCGAGGCGAGCACGAACTCCGGTTGGTGGGGGTGGAGAAACAGGTGGAGCGTGGTGCGGTGGTACGAGTGGCGAAGGTGGTACGAGTGGCGAAGGTGGTGCGGGTGGTGCGGTCCGCCCGAACTCGACCGGCCCGAGCGGGCCGGAGGGTGCGGCGATTCCGGGCGGAGTCCATGGGGTGGTGTGAGCGGGGTGGGCGGGGTGGGGGAGGTCAGGCGACCGGGATGACCGGGACGACGCCCTCGCGGTGCACGGTGCCCTCGATCAGGCCGTACATGCGGTCCGCGGCGTAGTAGACCTCGTTCTCGTTCTTGAGGCCGAACGGCTCCAGGTCGACGAGGAAGTGGTGCTTGTTGGGCAGTTCGAGGCGTACCTCGTCCACCTCGGCGCGGTTGTTGAGGACCCGGGTGCCCATCGCGTGCAGGGTCTGCTGCAGCGAGTAGGAGTAGGTCTCGGCGAACGCCTCCAGCATGTGCCGCTTCACGTGGGTGTAGGAGCGGTTCCAGTTGGGCTGGGCCTCGCCGTCGCGACCGCTGTAGCCGTACTTCCAGCGGGCGGTGACCTGGGTGGCGAGGATGCGGTCGTACGCCTCCTGGAGGGTGGTGTACTTGTCCTTGATGTAGCCCCAGAACTCCGAGTTGGTGGAGTTCATGACGATGAGGTCCTTGAGGCCGGAGATGACCTGCACGGTCTCGCCGTCGTAGACGATCTCGGTGGTGCGGGTCTCCTGGCCGGTACGGACGAAGGAGTGGCCGACCTCCTCCGAACCGATGAACCGGGCCGAGCTGTCCGGCGTCCTGATCCGGTCCCAGGCGTACTCCTCGATCCGGATCCGGGCGCTGTGCACGACGCCGCGCTCGGTGTCGTCGACGAAGTGCCGGGCCAGCAGGATGCCGAAGGCCTCGGCCGAGTCGATGCCGTACTCCTTGGCGAAGGCGTACACGGTGTTCTTGGTGGTGTCGGTGGGAACGCAGTTGGCGTTCGACCCGGTGAGGTGGACGTCCTCGAACTCGCCCTGGAGGGAGACCGAGACGTTCAGGTCCTTGATCTCGTGCCGGGTGGAGTCGCGGTAGACCCGGACGATGCGGTTCTCCGCCTTGCCGTACTGGTTCTGACCGAGCACGTGGGCCATGACAGGCTCCTAAGCTTCCAGGTCGGTCTACTAGCTTCCGCGGTAGACCGAGTATCCGAACGGGTTCAGCAGCAGCGGCACGTGGTAGTGGTGCTGCTCGGGCGCGACCGTGAAGACGATCGAGACCTCGGGGAAGAACGGCGGCTCCGCGGACTTGAGCGCGTAGTACGCGCCGGTGTCGAAGAGCAGCCGGACGACCGAGCCCGCCTCCACGGCCGGGAGGTCCTTGACCCGGCCGTCGGAGTCCGTGGCGGAGGTGCCGAGCACCTGCCAGCCACCCTCGGTGTGCAGTGCGAGCTCGACCGGGACGCCCTCGGCCGGGCGGCCGAGGCTGGTGTCGAGCACGTGGGTGGAGATGCCAGTCATGGGTGAGGTGACCTTACTGATGGCAGAGGTGATGGTGCGTCAGATCGCGCGGGGCGCACGTCCGGGGTGGGGCGTCCGGGGTGGGACGGTCCCGCCCTTGAAGCATTCTTGACGATGTGTCAGGAGGCGTCGAGGAGGCGGTTCAGCCGGATGTCGTTGATCTTGCGCAGCTCGCCCCGGACGATCTCCGCCTCGGTGGCGGGGTCGTTGGGGTGGCGCTCGCGCAGGGCCGTGAGCATGGTGACCGCGGTGCGCCCGGTCGCGCAGATCAGGAACACGTGGCCGAACTTCGCCTCGTAGGCGGTGTTGGCCTCGTGCAGTTCGTCGAGGACCGCCCGGTCCACGCCCTGGATGCCGGCCTGTTCGCGCTCGGAGGTGGCGTCGCCCTCCTTGGGGCGGCCGATCCGGGCGTGTCCGGCCATCGCGTCGCGCAGGTCCGCGACGGTCAGCGCGGCCATGGCCGCCGCGTTGGCGGCGAGCAGGGCCTCACGGCTGGACCAGGGTCGGGTCTGTGCGACGGCGGCGGCCCAACGGGGGCTGGAGCATACCTCCAGCAGGATCTCCTCCAGTTTCGCGGCATCGGCCGCGGCCAGGGAGTCGAGGGCGTGGGGGTGGTTGGTCACGAGTGGACCTCCTGAAAGAGTGGTGCCACCCGGAAAAGCTAGATCGGCCCCACCCCGCCGTCAACAGTTTGTTGAACCCTTGGTGGTTACGTTTTGAACCGGGCCGCGCTGCGGGGCCCTTTCGTGTGCGATTCGCCAAGTGTGCCCCGCCGTGGGCCGGTCGAGACTGTCCACAGCGGCGGGGTCACCCGTCCGCGAACCCCTCGGGAGTTCCTCGCGAGCTCTTCGTGGGGGGCCCGCGAGCCGCGCTCAGGACGGCTTCGTGCCGTCCTGGCGGTTCAGGTAGTTGTACACGGTGAAGCGGCTGACGCCCAGGGCCGAGGCGACCGTCTCGACCCCGTGGCGGACGGTGAAGGCGCCGCGCTCCTCCAGGAGGGCGACGACCCGCTGCTTCTCCCAGCGGTCCAGCTCGGCCAGCGGGCGGCCGTCGAACTGGCGGGTCATCTCGGCCAGCAGTCGCTCCAGCGCACTGCTCAGGTGCGGCAGCCGGACGGCCAGGGCCGGGGTGCCCTCCCACTCCAGGACGACGTCCTCGGCCTTCGCCTCGTCCAGCGGGACGGGCGTCGCGCCGACCGCGTCCAGCAGCGGCTTGACCGCCGCGGCGAGCGGGTGTTCCACGTGCTCGGTCACGGCGTACCGCCCTCCTCTCCCAGCACGCTCACCTGGACGGAGATGCGGGTCGCCCCGGCGTCCAGGGTCTCCCGGAGCAGCCGGGTCACCGCGGCGAGGACCTGGTCGGCCTCGCCCTCGGCGCCGGTCCCGAAGGGGCCGACCGACACGTCCAGGCCGGCCTCGTCGACGACCTTGCGGGCCGTCGCGGCGTGCTCGGGGAACGTGTCCAGTTCGAACGGTTCTGTCGTGAACTCCACCATCAATCGCACCTGCTCACTCTAGCGAGCGGGGGTGGGCGGGGGCAGGGGCTGGGCGATCGAACAGTCGCGGGGCCGGTGGGCGGACCCCTCGGAGCCACTTCAACAAAATGTTGCGGCAGCCTTGACACCTGCTCGGCGGGCCGGAGATGCTTCCACCACACAGAATCCCTCTTCCGGATCGTGGAAGTTGCGGATGAAGGAAGAGAGAGTGAGAGGTGATGGACGTGACGGCGGCTGCCAAGCACGGCTTCACGGTCAACCTGTCGATCCTGTTCGGCGAACTCCCGCTGCTGGAGCGCCCCGCGGCCGCCGCCGCGGCCGGCTTCACGGCCGCCGAACTCTGGTGGCCCTTCGGCACCGAACACAGCCCGGGCCGTGCCGAACTCGACGCGCTGCGCAAGGCGTTCAGTGACGCGGGCGTCCGGCTCACCGGCCTCAACTTCCTGGACGACCTCAGCCAGGGCGCCCGGGGAACCGTCTCGGTCCCGTCCGAGCGGGAGCGCTTCCGGGTCAACGTCCCGGTCGCCGCGGAACTGGCCGCCTCGCTCGGTGCCACCGCGCTCAACGCGCTGTACGGCAACCGGGTCGAGGGCGTCCAGCCGGCCGAGCAGGACGCGGTCGCACTGGAGAACCTGGTGCTCGCGGCCCGGGCGGCCCACGAGATCGGTGCCGTCCTGCTGATCGAGGCCCTCAACGAGGCCGAGTCCCCGGACTACCCGCTGGTCTCCGCGGCCGCCGCGGTCGAGGTGGTCGACAAGGTCAACGCCGCCACCGGCCTGGGGAACGCCAGGTTCCTCTGCGACCTGTACCACCTGGCCAAGAACGGCGAGGACCTGGCGGCCGTCATCGACTCCTACGCCGACCGGATCGGCCACGTGCAGATCGCCGACAACCCGGGCCGCAACGAGCCCGGCACCGGCGGGCTGGACTTCGAGGACCTGTTCGCCCGGCTCAGCGCGGCCGGCTACAGCGGCTCGATCGGCCTGGAGTACCGCCCCTCCACCGGCGTCAGCGCCGACAGCTTCGACTGGCTGCCGCGCGAGCTGCGCGCCGCCCGCTGACCCGGCGCCCACTCCGCCGGCCGACCCGGCGCCCCCGGCGCCCGTCCGGCCCGGGTGTGCGGCGTACCGCGGCGTACCGCGGCGCCCGTCCGGCCCGTCACCCCTCCCCACCCGTACACGTAAGGAACCCGACGCGATGAGCGCCTCCCGCAAGATTGCCTTCGTCGGCCTCGGCATCATGGGCAAGCCCATGGCCGTCAACCTGGTCAAGGCCGGCCACCACGTGACCGGCTTCGACCTCTCCCAGGCCTCGATCGACACCGTGATCGCGGCCGGCGGCCACGGCGCCGCCAGCATCGCCGACGCGGTGAAGGACGCCGAGGTCGTCATCACCATGGTCCCGGCCGACCCGCACGTCGAGGCGGTCATCCTCGGTGAGGGCGGCGTCCTGGAGAACGTCCAGGCCGGCACCCTGGTGATCGACATGTCCTCGATCACCCCGCAGACCTCCATCAAGGTCGGCAAGGCCGCCCGGGAGAAGGGCGTGCGCACCCTGGACGCCCCGGTCTCCGGCGGCGAGGCCGGTGCGGTCGAGGCAGTGCTGTCGATCATGGTCGGCGGCGAGGCGGCGGACTTCGCCGAGGCGAAGCCGCTGTTCGACGCGCTCGGCACCACGGTCGTCCACGTCGGCCCCGACGGCGCCGGCCAGACCGTCAAGGCCGCCAACCAGCTGATCGTCGCGGTCAACATCCAGGTGCTCGCCGAGGCCGTGGTGTTCCTGGAGAACGCCGGCGTCGACCTCGCGGCCGCGCTGGACGTGCTCGGCGGCGGCCTGGCCGGCTCCACGGTGCTCAACCGCAAGAAGGCGAACATGCTCAACCGCGAGTTCGCCCCCGGCTTCCGGATCGACCTGCACCACAAGGACATGGGCATCGTCACCGACGCCGCCCGCGCCGTGGGCGCCGCGCTGCCGGTCGGCGCCGTGGTCGCCCAGCTGGTCGCCTCCGCCCGGGCCAACGGCGACGGTTCGCTCGACCACTCGGCGCTGCTGCGCGGCGTCGAGCGGCTCTCGGGCCGCGAGGTCGCCTGACCCGAGGGGCCGAGGCCCCACAGACTCCTCCTGGTGGCGTGTACCTGATCCGGTCGTGCCCGCGCCACCAGGAGGCCAGACCCGACCGGCGTGCGGGCAGGGGCTCATCCGCCCGCCCGCCGGTCGATCCAAGCCGGTGACGCACACACCCTCCCGGGGGCACTTCGGTCGTGCCAGCGGTGCGTCGCCTGGCCCCCTCCTCGCCGAGGGGAGCCCCTCGAACGTCGGAAGCGGGTCGAGGGGAACGGCGGGGAGGGGGTCGCACCCCCTACGGGACCGGCGCTCCCACAGAAGCGACGATCCTCCGGGACCGGCGCCCCCGCGGGAGCCCGGCCCCTGGCCGGGCCGCACCGCCCGGCCAGGGGGGTCGCAACCCCGGTGCCACCGGACCCATGCTTGTCCGGACCCATGTTCGTGGAACACCGCCCGACCCGCACGGAAGTGAGGACCACCGATGCCCCCCACCCCCCTCAAGGGCCACGTGGTCGTAGCGCCGGACAAGTTCAAGGGCACCCTGGAGGGTGCCGAGGTCGCCGCCCGGATCGCCGCCGGCATCCGGCGTGCCGCGCCCGGCGCCGACGTGCGCGAACTGCCCGTCGCCGACGGCGGTGAGGGCACTCTGGCCGCGGCGCTCGCGGCCGGGTTCGACCGCGTCCCGGCCAAGGTGGCCGGTCCGACCGGCCTGCCGGTGGACGCCGCGCTGGCCGTCCGCGGCGACACCGCCGTGGTCGAACTGGCCCAGGCCTCCGGGCTCGCCCGGCTGCCCGGCGGCCGGACCGCCCCGCTCGCGGCCGGCTCCTACGGCGTCGGCCAGCTGATCGCCCGCGCGGTGTCGATGGGTGCCAAGCGGATCGTGCTCGGCCTCGGCGGCAGCGCCTGCACGGACGGCGGGGCCGGCATGGTGCAGGCGCTCGGGGTCCGGCTGCGGGACGCCGACGACGTCGAACTGCCGCCCGGCGGAGCCTCGTTGCGCCGCCTGGAGCGGATCGACCTCGGCCCGCTGGCCGAGCTGCTGGCCGGCGCGGACGTCGTGGTCGCCTGCGACGTGGACAACCCGCTGCTGGGCCCGCGCGGCGCCACCGCCGTCTACGGCCCGCAGAAGGGCGCCGACGGGGACGACCTGGTGGTCCTGGAGCAGGGGCTGACCCGCTTCGCCGACCAGGTGGCCGCGGTGACCGGTCGGGACGTGCGGGATGCCCCCGGCGCCGGGGCCGCGGGCGGGGTGGGCTTCGCCGCCCTCGCCCTGCTCGGCGCCACCATGCGACCCGGTATCGAGCTGCTGCTCGAACTGCTGGGTTTCGACGAGGCCGTGCGTGGGGCACGCCTCGTCGTCACCGGTGAGGGCTGCCTGGACGCTCAGACGCTCCATGGCAAGGCCCCCGCCGGAGTCGCCGCGGCGGCTGCCCGGGCGGGGGTTCGGGTGGCCGCCGTGGCGGGTCGGCTGGAGCTGTCCGAGCCCGAGTGGCGGGCGGCCGGCTTCACCGCCGCGGTCGCCCTCACCGACCTGGCCGAGCAGCCGGGGGACAGCATGACCAGGGCCGGCGAGCTGGCCGAGGTGGCGGGGGAGCGGCTGGCCGAAGAGCTGCTGCCGGGCTGAGCCCTCGTACGTTCCTCCATTGACGTTTTGTTGAAGGCGGGCCTAGGCTCCCGGCAATCCTTCGACCCCACCCGTGTCCCGCCACCCCCAACTCCCAGGTTCCGGAGGTCCCCATGCCGATCAGCCAGCCAGCGGTGATCCGCTCCCGCCGGGCGGTGCTGCCCGAGGGCGAGCGCCCCGCGGACGTGCTGATCCGGGACGGCAGGATCGAGCAGGTCGCCGCCCACGGATCGCTCGTGGTCGGCGACAGCGACCTCGTCGACCTCGGCGACACCGCGCTGCTGCCCGGCCTGGTCGACACCCACGTGCACGTCAACGAGCCCGGCCGGACCGAGTGGGAGGGCTTCGCCACCGCCACCCGGGCCGCCGCGGCCGGCGGCGTCACCACCATCATCGACATGCCGCTCAACTCCGTACCGCCCACCACCACGGTGGCGGGGCTGGACGTCAAGCGGAAGACCGCCGAGGGCCAGGCCTGGGTCGACCTCGGCTTCTGGGGCGGGGCCGTGCCCGGCAACGTCCCGGACCTCGAACCCCTGCACCGGGCGGGCGTGTTCGGCTTCAAGAGCTTCCTCGCCCCGTCCGGCGTCGACGAGTTCCCGCACGTCGAGGCCGCCGACCTGGAGGCCGCGCTGGCCGAGCAGGCCCGGATCGGGGCACTGGCGATCATCCACGCCGAGGATCCGGCCGTGCTGGCCGCCGCGCCGCAGCAACCCGGCGTCCACTACCGGGACTTCCTCGCCTCCCGCCCGGCCGGCGCGGAGACCGCCGCGGTCGCCCACCTGCTCGACACGGCCCGGCGCACCGGCGCCCGGGTGCACATCCTGCACGTCTCCTCGGCGGCCGTGCTGCCCCTGCTGCGCCGGGCCCGCGAGGCTGGCGTACGGGTCACCGCCGAGACCTGCCCGCACTACCTGACGCTCGCCGCCGAGCAGGTGCCCGACGGCGACACCGCCTTCAAGTGCTGCCCGCCGATCCGCGACGAGGCCAACCGGGACGCCCTCTGGCAGGCCCTGGCCGACGGCGAGTTCACCGCCGTCGTCTCGGACCACTCGCCGTCCACCCCCGACCTCAAGCTGCTGCCCGAGTTCGGCGGCAGCGGCGACTTCGCGGCGGCCTGGGGCGGCATCGCCTCGCTCCAGCTGGGCCTGCCCGCCATCTGGACCGAGGCCCGCCGGCGCGGCCACACGCTCGCCGACGTGGTGCGCTGGATGTCCGCCGGACCGGCCGAACTGGTCGGCCTCACCGGCACCAAGGGCGCCATCGCGGCGGGCTGCGACGCCGACCTGGTCGCCTTCGACCCCGACGGGGAGTTCGCCGTCCACGCGGGCGAGCTGCACCACCGCAACCCGGTCACCCCGTACGCCGGACGGACCCTGAGCGGCGCCGTGCGCACCACCTGGCTGCGCGGCCGGGCGGTGGACACCGGGGCCGAGCCCTTCGGCCGCCAGCTGCTGCGCCCGGCGGACCAGCCCGGCGGACCGGCCTGACGAACCGGCCCGGCGGACCGGCCTGACGACCAGCCCGGCGGACCGGCCCGGCGGGCCGGGCCCTCGCTCCCGGCTCCCGGGCCTGCCAACTCCCTTACCCACCACGCCTTCCGAGGAGAGTCAGTGACCACTGCCGACACCCCGAGCGCTCCCTTCACCGAGCTGGTCAACCTGGCCTCCCGGCTGCTCGGCGCGGGCGTCGTCGCCACCAACGAGGACACCTTCGCGGACGCCGAGAACCTGCTGGTGGCCAAGCCGGCCGAGTTCCGCCCGCACACCTTCGGCCACAAGGGCCAGATCATGGACGGCTGGGAGTCCAAGCGCCGCCGCGGTGTCTCCGCGGACCAGCCGCACCCCACCGACCAGGACCACGACTGGGCGATCGTCCGGCTCGGCGTCGGCGGTGCGATCCGCGGCGTGATCGTCGACACCGCGCACTTCACCGGCAACTACCCGGAGAGCGCCGTGGTCGAGGCCGCCTCCGTCCCCGGGCACCCCTCGCCCGAGGAGCTGCGGGCCGCCGAGTGGACCGTCCTCGTGCCGCGCACCCCGCTGCGGGGCGACACCGCCCACGAGTTCGCCGTCCAGGACGACTCCCGCTACACCCACGTACGGCTCAACATCTACCCGGACGGCGGCGTGGCCCGGCTCCGGGTGCACGGCGAGGTGCTGCCCGACCCGCGCGAACTGGACGGCCTCACCTTCGACCTGGCCGCCCAGGAGTACGGCGGCGTGGCCGAGGCGGCCTCCGACCGCTACTTCTCCTCCCCGCACAACCTGAACGCTCCCGGTCGCGCCTCCGTCATGGGCGAGGGCTGGGAGACCCGTCGTCGGCGCGACAAGGCCAACGACTGGGTTCAGATCGCCCTGGCCGGGGGCGGTGAGGCCCTGGCGGTCGAGGTGGACACCACCCACTTCGTCGCCAATGCCCCCGGCTGGGCCGACCTGATCGGCTTCGACGCCTCGACCGGGCAGGCCGCGACCTCGCAGACGCCGGCCGACGGCGAGTGGTTCGAGATCCTGCCCCGCACCCGCCTGCAGCCCGACACCCGGCACCGCTTCCGGCTCGACGTCGGCCGCCCGGTGACCCACGTGCGGATCAACGTCTACCCGGACGGCGGCCTCGCCCGCCTGCGGCTCACCGGCCGCCTCACCGAGGCCGGCCGCGCGGCCCTCGCGCTGCGCTGGTTCAACGCCGTCCCGGCCGCGGAGGCCGCCGCCGCCCTCGTCGACGCCGGCCTCGGCACGGAGGAGGCCGCCGCCCTGGCCGCCGCCCGCCCGCTGGCGGACCCGGCCGCGGCCACCGCCGCGGTCGCCGGCCTCCAGCCGGCCGACGGACCGGACGGCGAGCACTCCGCCCGCCGCCGCTCGGCGCTGTGGCGCCTGCTGGGCGTCTGAGCGGGGCTCGCCCGCCCGCCCGCTCCACCTCTCCACGCACCGCCTTATCGACACCTGAAGGACCCTCCATGTCCAAGATCCTGACCACGGAGTCCGGCGCCCCGGTCGCCGACAACCAGAACTCGGCCTCGGCCGGCGAGTACGGCCCGCTGCTGATCCAGGACCAGCAGCTGCTGGAGAAGCTGGCCCGGTTCAACCGCGAGCGCATCCCGGAGCGCGTCGTGCACGCCCGCGGCTCCGGCGCGTACGGCTACTTCGAGGTCACCGACGAGGTGTCGAAGTACACCCGGGCGGCGTTCCTGTCGGAGGTCGGCAAGCGCACCGAGGTCTTCCTGCGCTTCTCCACGGTGGCCGGCAACCTCGGCGCCAGCGACGCGGTGCGCGACCCGCGCGGCTTCGCGCTGAAGTTCTACACCGAGCAGGGCAACTACGACCTCGTCGGCAACAACACCCCGGTGTTCTTCATCAAGGACCCGGTCAAGTTCCCCGACTTCATCCACTCTCAGAAGCGCGACCCGTACACCGGCGTGCAGGAGGCGGACAACGTCTGGGACTTCTGGGCCCACTCGCCGGCCTCGACCCACCAGATCACCTGGCTGTTCGGCGACCGCGGCATCCCCGCCTCGTACCGCCACATGAACGGCTACGGCTCGCACACCTACCAGTGGGTCAACGCCGAGGGCGAGGCCTACTGGGTGAAGTACCACTTCAAGACCAACCAGGGCATCCGCAGCCTGGACGGCGACCAGGCCGCCGAGGTGGTCGGCGCCGACGCCGACTCGCACCAGCGCGACCTCCACCAGGCCATCGAGCGGGGCGTGTTCCCGTCCTGGACCCTCTACGTCCAGCTGATGCCGGTCGCCGAGGCCGCGGACTACCGCTTCAACCCCTTCGACCTCACCAAGGTGTGGCCGCACGCCGACTACCCGCTGGTCAAGGTCGGCCGCCTGGTGCTCAACAAGAACCCGGAGAACGTCTTCGCCGAGGTCGAGCAGTCCGCGTTCTCGCCGAACAACTTCGTGCCCGGCATCGGCCCCTCCCCGGACAAGATGCTCCAGGGCCGGCTGTTCGCCTACGCCGACGCCCAGCGCTACCGCCTCGGCGTCAACCACACCCTGCTGCCGGTGAACGCCCCGCGCGCCACCGAGGCCGCCAACTACGGCCGGGACGGCCTCATGGCCGTCAACAGCGCCGGCCGCGGCAAGAACTACGAGCCCAACTCGTACGACGGCCCGGCCCAGACCGACGGTGCGCTCGCGGCGCCGGTCAAGGTCGACGGCTACACCGGCACCTACACCACGCCGGCCCACACCAAGGACGACGACTTCTTCCAGGCCGGCGAGCTCTACCGGCTGATGTCGCAGGGCGAGCGGACCCGCCTGATCGACAACATCGCGGGCTTCCTGTCGCAGGTCAGCCGGGACGACGTGGTGGAGAGGAACCTCGCCCACTTCCACGCCGCCGACGAGGAGTACGGCGCCCGCCTGGAGGCCGCCGTCGCCAAGCTCCGCGCGGGCGACGAGGGCTGACCCTCCGCGGGCCGCCCCCCTCGCACCCTCCGCACCGACCTTTCGCACCCTCAGGACCGCCGGGGCCCGCACCCCGGCGGCTCCACGACGGGCCCCTCCCCCCGGGCAGTGGGGGAGGGGCCCGTCGGGCTTCGCGGGGGCGCTGCGGCGGACGAGGTGTCGGGCGCGGGTTCCGTTCGTGCGTGTGCGCGGGGCCCCTTGTACCAGCCGACCGGCCGTGCTCCACGGAATGTTCACGGATATTCACGGACAGCAGCCGCCCGGGGCCCGGGGTGGATAGGCTGGAGACCGCCCGCGGTCGCTCCGTGGGGGGACATCGGAAGGGGACGACATGTCGACACCAGCCCCGGGTCGTCACGCCGCGCTGGACCAGGGCCCGACGGGCCCGTTCACCTCCCTGCAGCACGCCCTCAGACTGCTGGAGGCCGTCGACCGGCACCCCGACGGCGCCACCCTGGTCGGGCTCGCGCGGGAGACCTCGCTGGGCCTGCCGACCGTCCGCCGGCTCGCCGAGATCCTGGAGATCGAGGGCTACCTCCAGTGCCAGGACGGCGGTTGGGTGCTCGGCGGCACCTTCGCCCTGCTCGGGCAGCACAACCGGGAACAGCTCGTCAAGGCCCGGCTGAACCGCAAACTCGCCGAACTCCGGGACGAGTTGGGCGCCGCGGTCTACTTCACCCGGTACCACGACGGGGAGTTGTCGGTCGAGGCGGTCGCGGCCGCCGACTACGCGCCCGCCGTACAGGAGTGGGTGGACTTCCGCGCCACCGCGCACGCCAGTGCGATCGGCAAGTGCCTGCTCAGCCAGCTCGACGCGGACGGTCGGCGGGACCACCTCTCCCGGCACCCGGTCGCCCGGCTGACCTCCCGCACCGTCACCGACGCCGACCAGCTGATGCACCGGCTGGAGCGCCAGCCCGCGACGGTGCCGGTGCTGGACATCCAGGAGTACGCGCTCGGCACCGTCTGCGCGGCGGTGCCGATCACGGCGGGCAGCACGGTCGGCTGCCTGGCCACCTCGATGCCGGTGGACAACATCCACAAGCTCAGGGCCGCCGCCGAACTGCTGGCCGCCCGGGCGGCGCCGTTGATGCTGGCGATGGCGGTCTGAGCACCGCTCGCTCGTGGGGCCCCGTCGGACGCGTCGTCCGGCGGGGCCCGCGCGCTTTCCACGGGAGGGTCTCCGGGGGCGGGTTTCCGGGGGGAGGGTTTCCGGGGGTGTCCCGCGGTGCGCATCACTTATTAGACTCGATGTCGATAAGAGGTGCCGAACCCCTTGTCCCCACCGCTACCGGCGAGTACGTTTCCGAGAGTCGAGCCGCCGCCCCCAGGTCAGGAGGGCCTGCCATGCCCCGCCCCACCCCCGTCCCCGCCGTCGCCGCCCCCGCCGCGCGGGTGCACGAGAGCCTCGTCCTGGAGCCCCGGGACGTCCGCTTCGACTGGGCCCGGCTGCCGCTGCACTGGATCCCGGACGAGCCGATGGCCACCCACGTGATCAACGTGCTGCACCTGCTGCTGCCCGAGGGCGAGCGCTGGTTCGTCAAGGTCTTCAAGGAAGCACTGCCGCTGATCCGGGACGAACAGCTGCGCGAGGAGGTGCTCGGCTTCATCGGGCAGGAGGCCATCCACGCCGAGGCCCACCAGGAGGTGCTCGACCACCTGCTCGGCCAGGGCCTCGACCCGCGCCCGTACGTCCGGCAGATCTCCTGGCTGTTCCAGCGCGTCCTCGGCGACAAGCCGGGCCTGACGCCGGCCCAGCGGCGGGAGAACGTCATCGAACGGGTCGCCTTCGTCGCGGCGATCGAGCACTTCACCGCCTTCCTCGGCAACTGGGCGCTCAACTCCCCGGGCCTGGACCGGGCCAAGGCCGACCCGACGATGCTGGACCTGCTGCGCTGGCACGGCGCCGAGGAGGTCGAGCACCGCAGCGTCGCCTTCGACCTGATGGTCCATCTGGACCCGGGCTACCTGCGGCGGGTCCGCGGCATGGCGATCTCCGGGCCGCTGCTGGTGCACCTCTGGGTGCGCGGCGCCCGCTTCCTGCTCGCCGCCGACCCGACCCTGGAGGGGCGGCTCCGGCCCACCTGGCGGGAGGCGAGCCGGATCGCCAAGCGCGGACTGCTGCCGGACCCGGTCCGCTCCCTCCGCTCCGGGCTGCGCTACCTCCGGCCGGGCTACCACCCGACCCAGGAGGGCTCCTCCAGCCAGGCGCTGGGCTACCTCGCCACCTCCCCGGCCGCCCGGGCGGCGGCCGGGCGGGGCTGACGGGGAACAGCTGACGGCTGACAACTGACAGGTTTCAACGAACAGCGAACGTTATCTGTTCGCTGAAATCTGAAATCTGAAATCTGAAATCTGAAATCTGTCAGTTGTCAGTCGTCGGCCGTCAGCTGCCGCCCGCCGCCCGCCCGCTCCCGCCGCCCGCCCCCTCTCCCCGCCAAGGACCCGCCCGGATGGACCTGCTCACCCCGCCCCCCGACCTCTACGGCCGCCCCCGCGCCGACGGCTTCATGCGCTGGCTCACCGCCTTCGGTGACCGCTACTCCCCGGCGCTCGGCGGCCCGCTGCTGCGCCGCAACCCCCGCCGCCCGCTCAGCCGCCCCACCCCGCTGCTCCGGCTGGTCGTCGCCGAGCGCCGTCAACTCACTTCCGACGTGATCGAGTTGACTCTCGCCGACCCCTCCGGCGGTCAACTGCCGTCCTGGCAGCCCGGCGCCCACCTGCGGCTCGCCCTGCCCTCCGGCCGTGAGCGCCACTACTCGCTCAGCGGCGACCCCGCCGACGGCCGGCACTACCGGATCGCCGTCCGGCGGCTGCCCGGGGGCGGCGGAGGGTCCGTCGAGGTCCACGACACCCTGCACCCCGGCGCCCGCCTCGCCGCCCGCCGCCCGCGCAACGGCTTCGCCTTCTGCGCCGAGCCCGCCGTCCTGCTGCTCGCCGGCGGGATCGGCGTCACCCCGCTCCTCCCGATGGCCCGCGAGGCCCAACGGCACGGCCTGGACTGGACGTTGGTGCACGTCGGCCGCAGCGCCGACACCCTCCCGTACAGCGACGAGCTGCGCGCCCTCGATCCGCGCCGGGTCGTGCTGCGCACGGACGACGAGCACGGCGGCGTCCCCACCGGCGCCGAACTCCTCGCCCACGCCCCGCGCGGCGCCGCCGTCTACTGCTGCGGCCCGGCCCCGATGCTCGCCGCCGTCCAGGCGGCACTGGACGAATCCACCTCCGCCGCCCTGCACTTCGAGCGCTTCGGCGCCGCCCCGGTCACCGACGGCCGGCCCTTCGCCGTCCGGCTCGGCGCCGACGGGCCGACCCTGGACGTTCCCGCCGACCGCTCGGCGCTGGACGTGCTGCGCGAGGCCCGCCCCGACCTCCCGTACTCCTGCCACCAGGGCTTCTGCGGCACCTGCGAGGTCCGCCTGCTGGCCGGTACGCCCGAGCACCGGGACCGCCGCCTCACCCCCGAACAGCGCGCCGCCGGCGCACTGCTGCCCTGCGTCTCCCGCGCCGCCGAGGGTGAGACCCTCGTGCTCGACCTCGACCTCGACCTCGACCTCGACCTCGACCTCGACCTCGACCTCGACGTCGACGTCGACCTCGACGTCTAGAAGGAGCCCCCGATGCCCCCGACGGCGCATGCGATGCCGACGTTCTCCTACTCCGAGCGCGACCTCGCCCGCTTCCGCGAGACCCAGCAACTGGCGTACGACTGCGCCGAACAGGTCGCCGCCTGGATCGAACCCGGGGTCACCGAGCGCCAGACCACCGCCGAGCTGCGCCGCCGCCTGGTCGCCGCCGGGGTGCAGGACTTCTTCCACGTCCCGTTCGCCTGGTTCGGCGACCGTACGGCCTTCCGGCACTTCCACACCCCGCTGCAGTTCTTCGCCGGCGGCCGCCGCCTGGAGGAGGGCATGCCGTACGTGCTGGACTGCGCGCCCATCGTGGACGGCTACACCGCCGACATCGGCTACGGCGGCAAGGTCGGCGAGAACCGGGTCTGGGACCGGCTGGCCGCCGACCTCCAGGTCTACCGCGAGCTGATCCTCACCGAGGTGCGCGCCCGCAAGCCGCTCAACGAGGTGTACGCGGCGGTGGACGCGCAGATCGCCGCGCACGGCTACGACAACCGGCACCAGGTCTACCCGGGCCGGGTGATCGGCCACCAGGTCACCCGCACCACGGCGCGCGGCCCGGCCGGGGTGAACGTCTTCGGCTTCGGCGTGCGCACCCTGCAGACCCTCGGCCGCGAGCTCATCTCCGAGCGCCTGCACGGCCGTTCGCCGCTGTGGGCGGACGGCCGGTCGTCCCGGCACGCGCCCACCCCGGGCCTGTGGGCGGTCGAGCCGCACATCGGCTTCCGCGGCGTGGGCATCAAGTTCGAGGAACTGCTGGTGGTCACCGAGGACGACGCCTACTGGCTGGACGACGACCTCCCGCACGTCCGCCGCTGGACCGCCGGCACCACCGCCACCGCCGAGCCGACCGCCGAGCCGACCGCCCTCGCCGCAGCCACCGCCACCGTCGAGCCGACCGCCCAGGAGGCCACCCGATGACGACCCCCACCCGCCGCCGGACCGTCCACTCCGGCGGCATCCCGCTCGCCGTCTTCGAGCAGGGCGACCCCGAGGCCCCCACCGTCCTCCTGGTGCACGGCTACCCGGACACCCACACCGTCTGGGACGACATCGCCGCCGACCTCGCCCGCGACCACCACGTGGTCCGCTACGACGTGCGCGGCGCGGGCGAGTCGGGCGCCCCGGCGCGCCGCGACGGCTACCGCCTGGAGCAGCTCGCCGACGACCTGTTCGCCGTCGCCGACGCCGTCAGCCCGGACCGGCCGGTCCACCTGGTCGCCCACGACTGGGGCTCGATCCAGTCCTGGGAGGCCGTGACCACCCCCGGCGCCGAGCGCCGGATCGCCTCCTACACCACCCTGTCCGGCCCCAGCCTGGACCACATGGGCTTCTGGCTGCGCCACCGGATGCGCCGCCCCACCCCGCGCCACCTGCGCCAACTGCTGCACCAGGGCGCGCACTCCTGGTACATCACCGCCTTCCACCTGCCCTTCCTGGCCCCGGCCGTCTGGCGCCTCGGCCTCGCCCGGGCCTGGCCGCGGGTGCTGCGCGACCTGGAGCACGTCACCCCGCGGGCCGACCACCCGCAGCGCACCCTGCGCCGCGACGCGGTCCGCGGCATCGAGCTGTACCGGGCCAACTTCCGCCCCACGCTGGGGAGTCCGCGGGAGCGGCCGACGGAGGTGCCGGTCCAGCTGGTCACCCTCACCCGGGACCGCTACGTCGGCACCTACCTCTCCGAGGGGCTGGAACGCTGGGTGCCCCACCTGACCCGCCGTACGCTGCACGCCGGCCACTGGTCGGCGCTGCTGGAGAAGGGAGCCGCCGTGGCCGGCATGGTCCGCGAGTTCACCGCCCGGATCGACGCCGGGAAGGCGGAAGGGGCCCAAGAGCCTTACGGTGACGGCCGGTTGGTGGTGGTCACCGGTGGCGGCAGCGGCATCGGCCGGGCCACCGCGCTGGCCTTCGCCGAGGACGGCGCCCGGGTGGTGGTCTGCGACCTCGACCTCGCGGCCGCCGAGCGCACCGCCGAACTCGCCGCCCTGATCGGCCCGCAGGCGCACGCCTACCAGGTGGACGTCTCCGACGGCGCCGCGATGGACGCCTTCGCGCAGCGCGTCGCCGCCGAGCACGGCGTGCCCGACGTGATGGTCAACAACGCCGGCATCGGCCACTCCGGGACGTTCCTGCAGACGACCGAGAAGGAGTGGCAGCGCGTCCTGGACGTCAACCTCTGGGGCGTCATCCACGGCTGCCGCGCCTTCGGCACCCTGATGGCCGACCGGGGCCAGGGCGGCCACATCGTCAACGTCTCCTCGGCCGCCGCCTACCTGCCCGCCAAGGCGCTCACCGCCTACGCGACCAGCAAGGCCGCCGTCTTCATGCTCTCCGACTGCCTGCGCGCCGAGTTCGTCGGCCACGGCATCGGCGTCTCGACCATCTGCCCGGGCATCGTCAACACCAACATCACCCGCACCTCCACCTTCTCGGCGACCACCGCCGACGAGCAGTCCGCCAAGCAGGCCCGCGCCGCCAGGCTCTACGCCCGCCGAGGCTTCCCGCCGGAGAAGGTCGCCGGCGCCATCGTCAGCGCCGTCCGCACCGGCAAGCCGGTCGTCCCGGTCACCCCCGAGGCCAAGGCCGCCCGCCTCCTCTCCCGCCTCAGCCCCGGCCTCCTGCGCCTCGCCGCCCGCCTCAACATCACCTGATCGGGCGAACGTCACCTGATCGGCCCCGACGGGCCTGCGATATCAACTATCATCGATTGTGATATCGCAGGCCTGTATTCCTCTGGAGGCCACTCATGGCTCGCACCGTGATAGACGTCAACGACGAACTCCTGGCCGAGGCCGCCGAGATCTTCGGCACCACGACCAAGGTCGCCACCGTCAATGCCGCCCTTGAGGACGCGGTAAAGCGTCGCAAGGGCAAGGAGTTTCTTGCGTGGCTTGCCGACGGCGGGCTGCCCGACCTGACCGGCCCGGTGGACAAGAGTGAGTGAGCACTTCCTCATCGACAAGTCCGCTTTCGCTCGCTACCCCAAGCCCGCGATCGGGGATGTCATCGACAGGCTGTTCAATCAAGGGCGCCTCGCGATCTGCGGTGCGGTCGAGCTGGAGATCATGTACAGCGCCCGGTCCAAGGCGGATGTCGACCGAATCCGGGACGGCCTGCGTGGCTTCGGCTGGTTGTCCACACCCGACGAGGTGTGGGACCGGGCCATCGAGGTGCAAGCCCTGCTGACAACCGCCGGCAACTGGCGCGCGCAGTCCGTGGCAGATCTCATCATCGCCGCCACGGCTGAGCGTCATGGCGCGACCGTCCTCCACTACGACGGCGACTACGACATGATCGCCGCCGTCACCGGTCAGCCCACCGAGTGGGTCGTCCCGCCGGGGACGGCGGACTGAGAGCCCCTCGGGGCTGTGAGAGCATCGAGGCCCATGGAGATGACAACGGCTCTGTGGTCCTTCGCCCTCGTCGTGGGGCTGCTCACCCTCACCCCCGGGCTCGACACCGCGTTGATCCTGCGCACGTCCGCGCTGGGGCGGCGGCGGCAGGCGTGGGGGGTCGTGCTGGGGATCCAGACCGGGACGCTGATCTGGGGGACGCTGACCTCGGCGGGTGTGACGGCGCTGCTCACCGCCTCGCAGGTGGCGTACGAGGTGCTGCGCTGGGCCGGTGCCGCCTACCTGGTGTGGATGGGCGTCGGGATGCTGCGCAAGCGTGGGGCGCAGGCCGAGGCCGAGGAGGAGTCGGCCGAGGGCGGGTTCGTCCACGGCTGGCGGCGCGGGACGCTGACCAATCTGCTGAATCCCAAGGTCGGGGTGTTCTACGTGGCGGTGCTGCCGCAGTTCATCCCCTCCGGGGCCCCGCACTTCGCCGCCGGGGTGGCGCTGACCGGCGTGCACGTGGTGGAGGGCGTGCTGTGGTCGACGGTTCTGGTCGGCTTCGCCCGGGTGCTGCGGGGTTGGCTGCGCCGCCCGGCCGCCCGGCGGGTGATGGACCGGGTGACCGGTGCGGTGGTGGTGGGTTTCGGCCTCAAGCTGGCGCTGGCCGACTGAGTCGAGCTGCCGTACCAGATCGGTTCAGTCCGGTTCGGACCGGTTCAGGCCGGTTCAGGCCGGTGTGAGCCGCCGCAGCCCCTCGCGCAGGTCGTCGGCGTTCAGGCAGATGCGGACGTCCACGGTCGCTTCGAGCCGCAGCCAGAACGGCTCGCAGATCGCGACGACGGAGGCCTCGTCCGGTACGTCCACGACGAGCAGCATGCCGCGGCGGCCGTCGCCGCCGGCGAAGAAGTACGAGGCCTCGGGCTTGAGTTCGGTGAGGATGCGTTCCAGTTCGGCGCCCATCGAGCCGTCGGCGATGAGCTTGTTGGAGGCAGCGGTGTCGAGGGTGACATCCAGCAGGGCGCGCATGGTCCCCGCTCCTTCCCCGGGCTCGGGGTGAGTCCGCCCCTCCAGCCTCCCGCCGCCGCGGCGGCCACGCAACGTGACGCCGGAGCGGCCACGCACCGTGACACCGGGCACCGGCCCCGGTCGGCCCTCAGGCCGCGTGGGTCCGGCGCGCGGGCGCGCGCTCCTCGGCGGGCAGCGGGGCGGCGGTGTCGTGGTGGATCGGTCCGTTGCCGGCGCTCAGCGGCAGGCAGCTGCCGCCGCGGCGGTGGGCGATGATCTCGGCGGCGACCGAGACGGCGGTCTCCTCGGGGGTGCGGGCGCCGAGGTCGAGGCCGATGGGGGAGCGCAGCCGGGCGAGTTCGGCGTCGGTGAGGCCGGCGTCGCGGAGCTTGGCCTGCCGGTCGCGGTGGGTGCGCCGGGAGCCCATGGCGCCGACGTAGCCGACCGGGAGGCGCAGGGCGCGTTCGAGCAGTGGGACGTCGAACTTGGCGTCGTGGGTGAGCACGCAGAGCACGGTGCGGCCGTCGATCCGGCCGAGTTGGGAGTCCAGGTAGCGGTGCGGCCAGTCGACGACGACCTCGTCGGCTTCGGGGAAGCGCCGGGTGGTGGCGAAGACGGGCCGGGCGTCGCAGACGGTGACGTGGTAGCCGAGGAACTTGCCGATCCGTACGACGGCGGCGGCGAAGTCGATCGCGCCGAAGACGAGCATCCGGGGCGCGGGCACGTAGGACTCGACGAAGCAGGTGACCGTCCCCTGTTCCTGTTCGTCGCAGGGCCGGCCGTCGAGGCCGAGCACGATCCGTCCGGTGCGTCCGGCGTCGAGCATGGCCCGGGCCTCGGCGACGAGGGCGCGTTCGAGGGCGCCGACGGTGGACGGTCCGACGCTGAGCGCGCCGTACTGTGCGTCGGCGGTGACGGCGAGGGTGGCGCCGAGGAGTCCGGCCGGGCCGTCGATCACCCGGGCGAGGGCGACGGGCGTGCCGTCGGCGATGTGGCGCAGGCCGGCGTCCAGGCCCGGGTCGGTGCCGGGTACGACCGGCTGGACGAACACGTCGAGGATCCCGCCGCAGGTCAGGCCGACGGCGAAGGCGTCCTCGTCGCTGTAGCCGAAGCGTTCCAGGACGGGTTCGCCGGATTCGATCGCGGCCTGGCAGAGCTCGTAGACGGCGCCTTCGACGCAGCCGCCGGAGACGCTGCCGACGGCCTCCCCGGCGGCGTCGACGGCCAGGGCCGCTCCGGGGTCGCGCGGGGCGCTGCCGGAGACGCCGACGACGGTGGCCACGGCGAAGGAGCGCCCGGACGCGTGCCAGGCCTGCAACTGCTCGGCGATGTCCTGCATGTCGGATGCTCCTTACAGGTTTCGACAGTAGCGGGAGACGCCGCCGTACGGGAAACGATCCCGTACGGCGGCGGTGATGATCAAAGGGGCACTCAGTGCACGCCCAGCCAGGACTTGACGGGGCTGAGCGCGAAGTACACGACGAACACCGCGGTGAGGATCCACATCAGCAGGCCGGGCTCGCGCCACTTGCCCTGGCCGGCCTTGATCACCGAGTAGGAGATGACGCCGGCGGCGACGCCCGCGGTGATGCTGTAGGTGAACGGCATCAGCACGCAGGTGAGGAAGGCCGGGATGGCGACCTCGCGGTCGGACCAGTCGATGTGCCGGGCCTGGCTCATCATCATCGAGCCGATCACCACCAGGGCGGCGGAGGCGACCTCGACCGGGACGATGCCGGCCAGCGGCGAGAAGAACAGCATCAGGGCGAACAGGCCGCCGGTGACGGTGGAGGCGAGGCCGGTGCGGGCGCCGTCGCCGACGCCGGTGGCGGACTCGACGAAGACGGTCTGTCCGGAGGCGCCGGCCAGGCCGCCGACCGCGCCGCCGGCGCCGTCGATGAACAGGGCCTTGGACAGGCCGGGCATCCGGCCCTGCTTGTCGGCGAGTCCGGCCTCGGTGCCGACGCCGATGATGGTGGCCATCGCGTCGAAGAAGCCGGCCAGCACGAGGGTGAACACGGCCACCGAGGCGCTGATCGCGCCGAGGCCCTTGCCGCCGAAGGCGCCGAACAGGTCGACGTGGCCGAAGAGGCTGAAGTCGGGGGCGGCGACGGGGCTTCCGGGCCACACCGGGGCGGAGTTGCCCCAGGCCTTGGCGGGGAGGTCGGCGAGCTTGTTGACGACGACGGCGACCACGGTGCCGCCGGCGATGCCGATCAGGATCGCGCCGCGCACGCCGCGCGCCATCAGCACGAAGATCGTGAGCACGGTGAGGCAGAAGATCAGGACGGGCCAGCCGGAGAGCTCGCCGAAGGGGCCGAGCGACAGCGGGGTGGGGCCGCCGGTGTGCACGAAGCCGGCCTTGTAGAGCCCGATGATGGTGACGAACAGGCCGATGCCGATGGTGATCGCGTGCTTGAGCGGCAGTGGGATGCCGTTCATGATCTTCTCGCGCAGTCCGGAGACCACCAGCAGCACGATCAGCAGGCCGTAGATCACGCACAGGCCCATGGCCTGGGGCCAGGTGGTGTGCGGTACGACGAGTGCGGAGACCGCGCCGGAGACGGAGAGGCCGGCCGCCAGGGCGAGCGGCACGTTGCCGACCACGCCCATCAGGATGGTGGTGACGGCGGCCGCGAGGGCGGTGGCGGTGGTCAGCGCGGCGTGGTCGAGCTTGACGCCGGTGACGTCCGCGCCACTGAGGATCAGCGGGTTGAGCAGGATGATGTACGCCATCGCCATGAACGTGGTGAGGCCACCGCGTAGTTCGTTGGCGAGGGTCGAGCCGCGGGCCGAGATCTTGAAGTACGCGTCGAGCGCGCCCTTGGGCTCTGCTGTCGAGGGCGAGGGGTGGGTCTCGTCCTCGGCGGGTCTGTCTGCTTCAGTGGTGCCGGGCTCCGTGGGGATCCTGGTCATGTCCACTCCCAAGTGTCAAAGGGGGTTGGGGTGGGCGAGCCGACCTGACTGCCAGTCAACGAAGTTGGCACAGGGGGACGGTATCGACTCACTGGAGGCACTCGTCGGGGAGTGCCAGCGGTGCGGATGGGGTGCTGCGTGAGGGTGGTGCGGGTGGTGCAGGTGCGGGTGGTGCGCACCACTGCGGAACCCCGGCGTGGGCAGGGCAGCGGATGTGGGGGTCCCGGGGCGGCGGGGAAGACGTGTCGCCGCCCCGGGAAGTACGGCCGTGGTAGGCCTCGCTGGTCGAACCGAACTGGTGGAACCTCGCTGGTCGAACCGAACTGGTCGAACTCCCGCTGTCAGCCGGGCTGTTCGGTGGTCAGGTGTTCCGGCCGGACCGGGATCCGGTTGAGCGCGAGTCCGGTCGCGTTGCGGATCGCCGCCACGATCGAGGGGGTCGCCGACACGGTCGGCGCCTCGCCGACGCCGCGCAGCCCGTACGGGGCGTGCGGGTCGGGCAGTTCGAGGACGTCCACCGGGATCGGCGGGGTGTCCAGGATGGTGGGGATCAGGTAGTCGGTGAAGGAGGCGTTGCGCACCTTCCCGTCCCGGACGATGATCTCCTCCATCACGGCCAGGCCGAGGGCCTGGGTGCAGCCGCCCTGGATCTGGCCGACCACGGAGAGCGGGTTGAGCGCCTTGCCGACGTCCTGGACGGCGGTCAGCTCGACCACCTTGACCAGGCCGAGTTCGACGTCCACGTCCACCACGGCGCGGTTGGCGCAGAAGGTGTACTGGACGTGGCCGAAGCCCTGGCCGGTCTCCTTGTCGAAGGCCTGGGTGGGCCGGTGGTGGTGCTCGCGGGTGAGGTCGATGGCCTCGTCGCCGAGCAGGTCCACCATGGGCACCAGCACGCCGGCGCTCTCCGAGACGACCTTGCCGCCGGTCAGCGTGATGTCCTTGTGGGTCCAGCCGTAGCGGCGCCGGCCCTTCTCGATCAGCTCCCGCCGGACGGCCTCGGCGGCGAGCTTCACGGCGCCGCCGGTCATGTACGTCTGGCGCGAGGCGGAGGTCGAACCGGCCGATCCCACTTCGGTGTTGGCCGGGTGGATGGTGACCTGCTCGACGCCCAGCTCGGTGCGGGCGATCTGGGCGTGCACGGTGACGCCGCCCTGGCCGACCTCCGCCATCGCGGTGTGCACCATGGCGACCGGCTCGCCGCCGATCACCTCCAGGCGTACCCGGGCGGTGGAGTAGTCGTCGAAGCCCTCGGAGAAGCCGACGTTCTTGATGCCGACCGAGTAGCCGACCCCGCGCACGATGCCCTCGCCGTGCGAGGTGTTGGAGAGTGCTCCGGGCAGCGAGCGCACGTCGAGGTGTTCGGTGTCCAGCGGCGGCGGCAGCGGCATCTCCTTGGCCCGCCGCAGCAGTTCGGCCACCGGGGCGGGGGAGTCGATCTGCTGGCCGGTGGGCATGAAGTCGCCCTCCGACATCGCGTTCAGCTGCCGCAGCTCGACCGGGTCCATGCCGAGTTCGACGGCCAGCTTGTCCATCTGGGTCTCGTAGCCGAAGGCCGCCTGGACGGCCCCGAAGCCGCGCATCGCCCCGCAGGACGGGTTGTTGCTGTAGAGCGCGATGGCGTGCATCTTCACGTTCGGGATCACGTACGGGCCGTGTCCGAGCGAGGCCGCGTTGCCGACGACGGCGGGGGAGGCGGAGGCGTAGGCGCCGCCGTCCAGCACGATCCGGCAGTCGGCGAAGACCAGCTTGCCGTCGCGGGTGGCGCCGTGCTCGTAGTGCATCCGCGCCGGGTGGCGGTGGACGTGGCCGTAGAAGGACTCGTCCCGGGAGTACACGATCTTGACCGGCTTGCCGGTGTGCAGGGCCAGCAGGCAGGCGTGGATCTGCATCGAGATGTCCTCGCGGCCGCCGAAGGCGCCGCCGACGCCGGCCAGGGTGAGCCGGACCTTCTCCTCGGGCAGGTCCAGCACGGGGGCCATCTGCTCGCGGTCCACGTGCAGCCACTGGGTGGCGATGTAGAGGTCGATGCCGCCGTCCTCGGCGGGCACGGCCAGGCCGGACTCGGGGCCGAGGAAGGCCTGGTCCTGCATGCCGACCTCGTAGTCGCCGCTGACGATGACGTCCGCCAGCGCCCGCACCTCGTCGGTCACGCCGAGGCCGGAGACCAGCCGCTGCTCGTGGCAGATGTTGCCGTACGCGTGGGACTTGTACTCGTGCGGCTCGTGCACGTACCCGTGGGTCTGCGGGTCCAGGCACTGCTCCTCGGTGACGATCGGGGTGAGCACCTCGTACTCGACCACGATCTTCTTCACCGCGCGCCGGGCGGTCTCCGGGTGGTCGGCGGCGACCAGGGCGATCGCCTCGCCGTGGTAGCGGATCTTGTCGATGGCCAGGGCCGGCTGGTCCTGGATCTCCAGGCCGTAGTACTTGGCGCCGGGGATGTCCTCGTGGGTGAGCACCGCGTGGACGCCGGGCACCTTGAGCGCCTCGGAGATGTCCACCGAGAGGATGTTGGCCCGGGGGTGCGGCGAGCGCAGCGCCATGCCCCAGAGCATGTCCTCGTGCCACATGTCCGAGGAGTAGGCGAACTCGCCCTTGACCTTCAGGTTGCCGTCCGGGCGCAGCGGCGAGCCGCCGATGCCGTCCTTCGAGGCCTGGTTGATGTTCTGCAGGTTCTTCTGGCCCTGGATGGTCCGCGTGGTCATGCCGAAGCCCCCTTGCCCGAGCACTTGCGGGCGGAGGCGAGCCGCACCGCGTCCATGATCTTCTCGTAGCCGGTGCAGCGGCACAGGTTGCCCGACAGCGCCTCGCGGATGTCGTTGTCGCTCGGCTGGGCGTCCTGCTCCAGCAGGGCGTCGGTCTGCACCAGCAGTCCCGGGGTGCAGAAGCCGCACTGGACGGCCCCGGCGTCGACGAACGCCTGCTGGACGAGGCCCAGCTCGCCGTTCTCCTCGGCCAGGCCCTCGACCGTGCGCACCTCGCGGTCCTGCACCTGGCCGGCGGCGACCAGGCAGGAGCAGACCGGCACGCCGTCCAGGTAGACGGTGCAGGAGCCGCACTCGCCCTGCTCGCAGGCGTTCTTCGAACCGGGCAGGCCGACGCGCTCGCGCAGCACGTAGAGCAGGCTCTCGCCCTCCCACACGTCGTCGGCCTCGACCGGCTTGCCGTTGGCGGTGAACGTGACCTTCATGCCGCGCTCCTGATCTGCTTGCTGTAGTCGTTCCAACACCAGGTGAGGGTGCGGCGGGCCATCACGGCCAGCGCGTGCCGCCGGTAGTCGGCGGTGCCGCGGACGTCGTCGATGGGGGAGGCGGCGGCCTTGACCAGCTCGCCGAAGCGCTGGATCACCTCGGTGCCCAGCAGCTCCCCGGACTCCCAGAGCCCGCGCTCGGCGAGCACGCCGCGCAGGTACTCCTCGGCCTCGACGGCGCGGCGCGGCGTGGGGGCAGCCGAACCGATACCGGTGCCGACGGTGCCGTTCTTCGGGTGAAGGGCGAAACCGAAGGCGCAGACCGCGATCACCATCGCGTTGCGGGTGCCGATCTTCGAGAACTGCTGCGGGCCGTCCGCGACCGGGATGTGCACGGCCCGGATCAGCTCGTCGGCCTCCAGGCTGTTGCGCTTCACGCCGACGTAGAACTCGTCGATCGGGATCAGCCGGGTGCCGCGCACCGAGGCCGCCTCGACGAAGACGTCCCGCCCGGCCGCCAGCAGCGCGGGGTGCGCGTCACCGGCCGGGGAGGCGCCGCCGAGGTTGCCGCCGACGCCGCCGCGGTTGCGGATCTGCGGCGAGCCGACGGTGTGGGCCGCCAGGGCGAGCCCGGGCAGCGGCCCGGACAGCTCCGAGATGATCCGGGCGTACGGGACGGAGGCGCCGAGTCGGACGACGCTGCCGTCGTTCGTCCATTCGGTGAGCTCGGTGACGCGGTTCAGGTCGAGAATCGCGGATGGCCGGTGCACGTCGAAGTTCAGCTCGACCATGACGTCCGTGCCGCCCGCGATGGGCAGCGCGGTCGGGTACTCAGCCTTCGCCGCGAGAGCCTCGTCCCAGGTGGCGGGCCGAAGGAACTCCATGCGGGTTTCTCCTCAGGTCTTCGCCGACCGGGTGTCCGGCGGCGTGTCGCCCAGTGAACCCCTGTGACGCGGCCCACTGGCAGTCACCGATGGCATGAAGCCCCGGCTGTGAGCCCGCCCGGCATCCTGTACGTTCCTCTAAGCAGGAGAATCCGCAGCCCAGGTGTTCGCCGAGTGCTACCTACGACCGTAATCCGGCCGTGATTCGCGGGCTACGGGCCCGTGACCCGGCGGCCCGCTGGTACGTAACGCCGAGCACGGATGTTCGGGCACACTGTCACCCCCGGACGGCGTACCCGGCAGCCCCCACCCCCCCCGTCCAGGCCCCCGATCCCCGCTTCCACCCCCGCTCCCACCCTGCTCCGACCCCCGCTTCCACCCCGCCCTGCCACCCCGTTCCTGCCCCCGTTAGGAGTCCGCGGATGCGTGTCCGTGACCTGCTCGCCCCCGGCGCCCCCCGACTGCGCCTGCTCGCGGCGGAGGAGGAGCTGGACCGGCAGGTCAGCGGCGTGATGACCACGGACCTGCACGACCCCGGCCGCTACCTGCACGGCGGCGAGCTGGTGCTCACCGGGATGCTCTGGCGCGGCGGCCCCGCCGACTCCGAGCGCTTCGTGCGGACCATCGCGGCCGGCGGCGCGGTCGCCCTGGCGGCCGGTGAGGCCGAGGTCGGCCCGGTGCCCGAGGACCTGGTCGAGGCCTGTCGCCGGCACCGGATGCCGCTGCTGGCCGTGCCCGACGACATCGCCTTCGGCACCGTCACCGAGTTCATCGGCCGTCAGGTCTCCGCCGACCGCGCCGCCGACCTCGCCGCCCTGGTCGACCGGCACCGGCTGCTGGTCTCGGCGGCCGGCGGCGGCGGACTGGACGCCGTGCTGGACCTGCTCGGCGGCGACCTCGACCTGGACTGCTGGGTGCTCACCCCGACCGGCGCGGTGATCGCCGGCCCGGCCGACCGGCTCACCG
Source organism: Kitasatospora sp. NPDC059827 (assembly GCF_042731675.1). NCBI lineage: Bacteria > Bacillati > Actinomycetota > Actinomycetes > Kitasatosporales > Streptomycetaceae > Kitasatospora > Kitasatospora sp. NPDC059827. Next base: position 30,277 of record NZ_JBHWIV010000050.1, read on the forward strand.
CCGAGGACCGCGACCAGCTGGTCCGCGCCCACCTCGCCGCCCAGCGCCAGCGCCGCCGCCCCCCGCACCGGGCCCGACTGGCCGGCGGCGCCTACTCGCTGCTGCCCGCCGCGGCCTCCGCCGAGCACGAGGCGCCGCTCGTCGACTGGGTGCTCGCGGTGGCCGGCGACGTCACCGAGTGGACCACCAAGCGCCAGCAGCTCGCCGAGAACCTGGCCCGGCTGGTCGCCGCCGAGCGCCACCGCCGGGACGAGGGCCGCCGGCTGCGCCGCCGGCTGGCCGACGAACTGCTCGCCCTGCTGCGCCGCGACGCCGACCCGGCCGAGATCAGCCGCACCCTGTACGCCTCCTCGGCGATGGCCGCCCGCTACGAGAGCCACGAGCCCAAGTCCCCCGCCCAGGACGCCTCCTGGCTGGTGCTCAGCGCCGAGGGCACCGGGCTGCCCGAGGGCACCGTGCGGGCCGTGCTGGAGGAGGCGCTCGGCGGCACCAGCGACCGCGCCCTGGTCGCCGGGGCGGGCAACGGCGCCGTGGTGGTGCTGCCCGCGCTGGACTCCCCGGTGCCCGCCGACACCCTGCGCGAGCTGCTCGCCCCGCTGGAGGCCGGGCTGGGCTCGGAGGGCCGGATCACCCTCGGCGTCTCCGCCCCCGCCTCCGAGGCCGGCGGCCTGCGCGGCGCCCTGGAGGAGGCCCGGCACGCCCGCCGGATCGCCGCCGCCCGGGTCGGCCGGGTCTGCGTCGCGGGCCCCGAGGAGCTGGCCTCGCACGTGCTGCTGCTGGCCGCCGTCCCGGACGAGGTCCGCCGGGCCTTCCGCAGCCGGCTGCTGGACAAGGTGATCGCGTACGACATCGAGCACCAGGCGGACCTGGTCCGCACCCTGGAGGCCTTCCTGCGCTCGGACGGCTCCTGGACCCGCTGCGCCGGGCAGCTGCACGTCCACGTGAACACCCTGCGCTACCGGATCGGCCGGATCGAGGAGCTGACCGGGCGGGACCTCTCCCGCCTGGAGGACCGGGTGGACTTCTACCTGGCGCTGGAACTGGCCTGACCGTTTCCTGACAGTTCCGCCCGATGGGCGCCGGTCCCAGGAACGGCCGCTTCCTGGGAGGTCACTGGACGGCGCCGGAACCGGTCGGGAGCCGTCGGGAGCCGTCGGGAGAACGACCGGGGGGCCCGCGCGAGTGGTTGGGGGCGGGCCCCCCGCCGGTCAGCCCGCGGGGGCCGGGGGGGACACCACCCCGGTGATAGCCGGGAGCCCCACCACGG